>NZ_JACARN010000077.1:0-55557 GCF_013386605.1 Pseudomonas sp. IPO3749
TCCCAAGCCTGCTCTCGCTCGGCAGGCCCCACCCCGCCCAACAGAAACACCGGCTTGCTGAACCCACGGATCAACTCTGCCGCCTGCTCCCATCCCAATGGCTGTGCATCGGGGTGAGTCTGGGTCGGCTGCACCGGCGACAGTGTGACGAAATCCACGTCCATCATTTCCGCCAGCGCCAGCTCCTCGGCATTGTGGCAAGACGCCGCCAACCAACGATCTTTAGGAAGCGGTCGACCTTTGCTCGCGTATTTACGCAGTTGCGCCGAGGTCATGTGCCAGCCGGCCGAAGGAAAATCCCCCAGCCATTCAAACGGCCCCTTGAGCATCAGTTGTGCCTTACCCGCGCACAGCCCCACCGCATCCACCGCGAGGTCACGGTATTTAGGGTCGTAGCCGTTGGGCGCACGCAGTTGCACCAGCTTGATACCGCCAGCAATGGCTTTCTGAATACCCCGCAGTAACGTCGGGGTTTCCAGTTCGCCTGGGGTGATCAGGTATTCAGCCGGCAAACGCGCCGCCGCCACAATCGGCGCATTGGCTGCCGGGAACTCGTAGTTGATCAGGTCCCGAGGAGCGACCCATTCCAACGGTTGCCCTTCAACACCATGAGGCTCGCCGGTAAACGCCGACACTTCCCAGACATCCAGCAACACCTGTTTGTCCGGATAGTCGTGCTGAACCTTGATCAGCGGCCGCGCGGTGGTGACCTGGATACCCAGCTCTTCCTGCAATTCGCGGGACAGCGCGCTGGCGACCGATTCATCGGCCTCCACCTTGCCGCCGGGAAATTCCCAGAGGCCGCCCTGATGCTGGGTATCGGCGCGGCGCGCCAACAGGATCCTGCCGTCGACACCGCGGATCACCGCGGCTGCTACATGCACTCGTTTCACCGCGCGTTTCCTCTTAGGTACGGTATTCCGCGTTGATCTTCACGTATTCGTGGGACAGGTCGGTGGTCCAGATGGTTTCGCTGCACGCGCCGCGACCCAACTCGATACGGATGGTGATTTCTTCCTGCTGCATCACCGCCGAGCCCTGGGCTTCGGTGTAGGTCTCCGCGCGGGCGCCACGGCTGGCGATGCACACGTCGCCGAGGAACACGTCGATCTTGCTCACATCCAGGTCCGGCACACCGGCACGACCCACTGCCGCCAGGATACGGCCCCAGTTGGGATCGGAGGCGAACAAGGCCGTCTTGATCAGCGGCGAATGCGCCACGGTGTAGCCCACGTCCAGGCATTCCTGGTGATTGCCGCCGCCGTTGACTTCAACGGTCACGAACTTGGTGGCGCCCTCGCCGTCACGCACGATGGCCTGGGCCACTTCCATGCACACGTCAAATACGGCTTGCTTCAATGCCGCGAACAACGGGCCGCTGGCCTCGGTGATTTCCGGCAGGTTGGCCTGGCCGGTGGCGATCAGCATGCAGCAGTCGTTGGTCGAGGTGTCGCCATCGATGGTGATGCGGTTAAAGGACTTGTTGGCGCCGTCGAGGATCAGGCTGTGCAGCACGTCGCGGGAAACTTTGGCGTCGGTGGCGATGTAGCCGAGCATGGTGGCCATGTTCGGACGGATCATGCCCGCGCCCTTGCTGATACCGGTCACGGTCACGGTCACGCCATCGTGCACGAACTGGCGGCTCGCGCCTTTTGGCAGGGTGTCAGTGGTCATGATGCCGGTCGCGGCTGCGGCCCAGTTATCCACAGACAGGTCGTCCAGCGCAGCTTGCAGGGCACCTTCGATTTTTTCTACCGGCAATGGCTCACCGATCACGCCGGTGGAGTACGGCAGCACTTGGCTGGCGTCCACGCCGGTCAACTGGGCCAGCTTGGCGCAGGTGCGCGCGGCGGCGACCAGGCCAGGCTCACCCGTGCCAGCGTTGGCATTGCCGGTGTTGGTCAGCAGGTAACGGATCGTGCCAGAAACGCGCTGCTTGGCCAGGATCACCGGTGCGGCGCAGAACGCGTTGAGGGTGAACACACCGGCGACGGTCGAACCTTCGGCACAGCGCATCACCACCACATCCTTGCGCCCAGGGCGCTTGATGCCGGCCGAAGCGATACCGAGTTCAAAACCGGCAACCGGGTGCAATGTGGGCAAAGGACCAAGACCAACAGCCATGAATGCGCTCCTTAAAAATCAGATGATGTCTGTGCCGTCGTAAGCGACGGCGAAATTAATGGCAAAACGCCGCGACGGCAGAGGCCGGTCGCGGCGCGGGGTGTTGCAGCGTCAGGCAAAAATCTTATTCGATCTGGCCGTGGCAGTGTTTGAACTTCTTGCCCGAACCGCAGTAGCACAGCTCGTTGCGGCCCAGCTTCTGGTCATTGCGAACCGGGGTTTGAGCCAGGGCCACGTCGACCTCTTCGCCCAATACCTCAGGCGCTTCCAGGCCCGGTGCTTCGTCATGCTGGAACTGCATGCGCGCAGCCAGAGCCTCGGCTTCCTGACGCAGGCGGGCTTCTTCCTCGATCGGGTCTTCGCGACGCACCTGAACGTGGGACAGCACGCGGATTGAATCGCGCTTGATCGAATCCAGCAGTTCGGAGAACAGCGTGAACGACTCGCGCTTGTACTCCTGCTTCGGGTTCTTCTGGGCGTAGCCACGCAGGTGGATGCCGTGACGCAGGTGGTCCATTGTCGACAGGTGGTCTTTCCACAGGTCGTCCAGCACGCGCAGTACGATTTGCTTCTCGAAGGTGCGCAGTGCTTCGGCACTCGCCTGCTCTTCTTTCTCGTTGTACGCAGCCAGCAGCTCGGTCATCAGCTTCTCGCGCAGCGTTTCTTCGTACAGGTGATCGTCTTCGTCCAGCCACTGCTGAACGGGCAAGTCCACACCGAAGTCGCTCTTCAACGCGGCTTCCAGACCGGCAACATCCCACTGCTCTGGCAGGGACTGTGGCGGGATGTGTGCGCTGACGGTAGCGTTGAGCACGTCCTGACGGAAATCAGCGATGGTCTCGCCAATGTTGTCGGCGGCCAGCAACGTGTTACGCATGTGATAGATCACTTTACGCTGTTCGTTGTTGACGTCATCGAACTCAAGCAGTTGCTTACGAATGTCGAAGTTACGGCCTTCAACCTTGCGCTGGGCCTTCTCGATGGCGTTGGTCACCATGCGGTGCTCGATCGCTTCGCCGGACTGCATCCCTAAGGCCTTCATGAAGTTCTTCACGCGGTCCGAAGCGAAGATGCGCATCAGGCTGTCTTCCAGGGACAGGTAGAAGCGGCTGGAACCGGCGTCACCCTGGCGACCGGCACGACCACGCAGTTGGTTGTCGATACGGCGCGATTCGTGACGCTCGGAAGCGATCACCTGCAGGCCACCGGATTCCAGCACGGCCTGGTGCCGTTTCTGCCAGTCAGCCTTGATCTGGGCGATCTGCTCAGGGCTCGGATTTTCCAGTGCCGCGACTTCCACTTCCCAGTTACCGCCCAACAGGATGTCGGTACCACGACCGGCCATGTTGGTGGCGATGGTCAGTGCGCCTGGGCGACCGGCCTGGGCAATGATCTCGGCTTCTTTTTCGTGGAACTTGGCGTTGAGGACCTTGTGCTCGATGCCTTCCTTGTTGAGCAGGTTCGATACGTGCTCGGAAGTCTCGATGGTGGCGGTACCCACCAGGATCGGGCGACCCTGGGCCATGCCGTCCTTGATGTCGTTGATGATGGCCGCGTATTTCTCTTCGGCCGTCAGGAACACCAGGTCGTTGAAGTCTTTACGCGCCAACGGCTTGTTCGGCGGAATGACCATCACCGCCAGGCTGTAGATCTGGTGGAATTCGAACGCTTCGGTGTCGGCCGTACCGGTCATGCCGGACAGTTTGTTGTACAGACGGAAGTAGTTCTGGAAGGTGGTGGACGCCAACGTCTGGCTTTCAGCCTGGATGTTGAGGTGTTCCTTGGCTTCGATGGCCTGGTGCAGGCCTTCGGACAGACGACGACCCGGCATGGTGCGGCCGGTATGTTCGTCAACCAGCACGACCTGGCCGTCCTGCACGATGTATTCGACGTTGCGATGGAACAGCTTGTGGGCACGCAGGCCGGCATACACGTGGGTCAACAGGCCCAGGTTGTGTGCCGAGTACAGGCTTTCACCTTCGGCCAGCTCGCCGATCTGGGTCAGCATTTCTTCGACGAACTGGTGACCGGCTTCGTTGAGTTCGACCTGGCGGGTCTTCTCGTCGATGCTGAAGTGACCTTCTTTGGTCACCACGCCTTCCACTTCCTCAATGTGCTGCTCCAGGCGCGGAATCAACTTGTTGATTTCGGTGTACAGGCGCGAGCTGTCTTCGGCCTGGCCGGAGATGATCAGCGGGGTACGGGCTTCGTCGATGAGGATGGAGTCGACTTCGTCGATCACGGCAAAGTTGAGTTCTCGCTGGAATTTTTCATCCATGCTGAACGCCATGTTGTCGCGCAGGTAGTCGAAACCGAATTCGTTGTTGGTGCCGTAGGTAATGTCGCAAGCGTAGGCAGCGCGCTTCTCTTCCGGCGGCTGGAACGGCGTAACCACGCCGACGGTCAGGCCGAGGAATTCATACAGCGGGCGCATCCAGTTGGCGTCCCGGCGGGCCAGGTAGTCGTTCACCGTCACAACGTGCACGCCCTTGCCGGACAGTGCGTTGAGGTAAACGCCCAGGGTTGCCACCAGGGTCTTGCCTTCACCGGTACGCATTTCGGCAATCATACCTTCATGCAAGGTCATGCCGCCGATCAACTGGACATCGAAGTGGCGCATGCCCATGACACGCTTACCGGCTTCACGGGCGACCGCAAAGGCTTCGGGCAGCAGCTTGTCGAGGGTTTCACCTTTGGCTATGCGGGCCTTGAACTCTTGGGTCTTGGCGCGCAATTGCTCGTCCGAAAGGGCAACCATCTGCTCTTCGAAGGCATTGACCAGCTGCACCGTCTTGAGCATGCGTTTGACTTCGCGCTCATTCTTGCTTCCAAAAAGTTTCTTTAACAAAGGCGCAAACATATCGGCAGGTTCTTCCACACATAGGGATGGAGGGCGCACCGTGAGTGGCCCGAGCAGCCCTCACGGCCGCATGCGAACGCGCATTCTACCCGGATTCGTGGGTGAGGAAAGTGGCGTTGTTCCCCGATGCTGGCATGGTGCTGTGAGAGGGCTTGTTTAAAATAAGGGCTTTTGTCGG
The DNA here is from genome assembly GCF_013386605.1 of Pseudomonas sp. IPO3749. Lineage (NCBI taxonomy): Bacteria > Pseudomonadati > Pseudomonadota > Gammaproteobacteria > Pseudomonadales > Pseudomonadaceae > Pseudomonas > Pseudomonas sp. IPO3749. Next base: position 5,163 of record NZ_JACARN010000077.1, read on the forward strand.
AACTTCAACCCATGGAGCGAAGAAGTTACCAATTGATTTCATGAACAAAACCCTACGAATGCATTGGCTGGGGGCGTTCAGGCGCGTTCTGCTAAGATGGTGGCTCTGTTACTTAAGGTGTCAAATAATGGCGTTTCGCCCCTTATCAGCCCGCGCTCCCGCCGTGTTGCTTCGCGATGCCAAGCCGCTGAAAGCCATCTTTGGCCATGCGCAACGCCTGGGCCGCCTGCAACGACTGCTCGAAACCCAGTTGCAACCGGCCGCACGCGAACACTGCCGCGTGGCGTCCTGGCGTGAAGGCAACCTGCTGCTTATTGTCACAGATGGCCACTGGGCGACACGTTTGCGTTATCAGCAAAAACGCCTGCAGCGTCAATTGATGGCTTTTGATGAATTCGCCGGTTTGACACGCATCCAGTTCAAGGTGCAACCGCCCACCACCCAACCTGGCGTGGCGGAACATATTCATGATTTGTCGACCCATGCGGCCGAAGCCATTCAGGCAACGGCCGACGGGATCAGCAACCCAGGCTTGCGCGCGGCGCTTGAACGGCTGGCGGCCCACGCCAAAGCCAAGCCCTGAATCGCTACTTGCGTTTGCTGCCGCCCAACAACGACCCCAACAAACCACGGACCAATTGTCGCCCCATCTGATTGGCCGCTTGCTGCATTGCGGACTTCAGCGCCTTGCCTGCGGTTGTGCCGAGAAACGCCCCGGCCCTGTCGGTGAAGCTAGGCTCCTCGGCGGCCGGTTTGGCCTCTTCGGTTGGCCCAAGCTCTTTGCGTGCCATCAGCACTTCATACGCGGACTCCCGATCAATCGGCTTGTCATACCGACCCTGCAACGGTGAACTGGCCACCAATGCAGCGCGTTCGGCTTCGCTGAGCGGCCCGATCCGCGATTGCGGCGGAGCGACCAGGACACGCTGGACGACTTCCGGCGTACCCTTTTCCTGCAACGTCCCCACCAGCGCCTCACCCGTGCCCAGCTCGGTCAATACCGAAAGGGCATCAAAGGCCGGGTTCGGCCGAAAACCGTCGGCTACGGCGCGCAAGGACTTCTGTTCCTTAGTGGTGAACGCCCGCAGGCCATGCTGGATGCGCAGGCCGAGTTGCGCCAGCACGCTGTCCGGCAGGTCGCCTGGCGACTGGGTGACAAAATACACGCCAACGCCTTTTGAACGGATCAGCCGCACCACTTGCTCCAGTCGCTCCTGCAACGCCTTTGGCGTGTCGGCGAACAGCAGATGCGCCTCATCGAAAAACAGTGCGAGCAACGGCTTGTCGGCATCACCGCGCTCGGGCAGTTGCTCGAACAGCTCCGCCAGCAGCCACAGCAGGAAGGTCGCGTACACCTTCGGCGCTTCGTGAACCAGACGGCTCGCGTCCAGCAGATGGATGCGACCACGCCCGTCACCCGTGGGCTGCAGGATATCTTCCAGCTGCAGGGCCGGCTCGCCGAACAAGGCTTCGGCGCCCTGCTGTTCCAGCACCGCCAGACGCCGCAACAACGCCTGGCTGGAACCGGTGGTCATCAGCGCCGCGTCTTCGCCCAGCAACTCCGGGTGATAGCGCAGATGATTGAGCAATGCCTTGAGGTCCTTCAAATCCAGCAGTAGCAGGCCTTCGCGGTCTGCGACCTTGAACGCCGCGTAAAGCGCCGATTGCTGGCTGTCGGTGAGTTCCAGCAGGCTACCGAGCAGCAATGGGCCCATTTCGCTGATCGTAGTGCGCAACGGATGACCGGATTGCCCGTGGATATCCCACAGCGTGACCGGATAAGCCTTGGCCGTGTAATTGAGGAACGGCATGCCGGCGATGCGCTCGGCTACCTTGCCCTGCGGGTTCGCCGCAGCGCCCAGGCCGCACAAGTCACCCTTGATATCCGCCGCAAACACCGCCACGCCTGCATCACTGAAGGCTTCGGCCAGGCGTTGCAGCGTGACGGTCTTGCCCGTGCCAGTGGCACCGGCGATCAACCCGTGACGGTTGGCCAGGCGCATGGCCTGGGCGATGGGCTGGCCGTCGAGGCCGGCGCCAATTAGCAGTTGCGTGGAGTCAGGCATTTCGTCACCCATGGTTAATCTTTAGTGCGGCCAGGTCGATACAGAGAAGTGTGAGACCCACAAAGTCTAAAAATAGGTCAGATAGTTCCCACAGGGACCACCGGAACCATCACAAGAAGTATCACACCTTTTTTGACGCTGCCATTTTGCGCCTCCCATAAGGACGCGCTTCGGATATTAAGACCTTAGCGGACCCTACAAGCCATGAATAAAAATCTGCGCTTCAGCCACAAAATCCTGCTTGCAGCCTCCCTTATCGTCATCGCCGCATTCGCACTGTTCACCCTTTACAACGACTACCTGCAACGCAACGCGATACGCGACGATCTCAACAACTACCTGCATGAAATGGGCGATGTTACCGCGAGCAACATTCAAACCTGGCTTACCGGGCGCATTGCCCTGGTGGAAAACGCCGCGCAAAACATCGCCATCAACCCCGAGCCGTCCGCGGTTGCCAGCCTGCTGGAACAGAAAACCCTGACGTCCTCCTTCATGGCGACCTACGTCGGTGACAGCAAAGGTGCCTTCACCATCCGCCCCGACACCAAGATGCCGGACGGTTTCGACCCGCGTGTCCGCCCCTGGTACAAGGGGGCCCAGAGCAGCAACGGTTCAACCCTGACCGAGCCCTATATCGATGCGGCCACCGGCAAGCTGATCATTTCCGTTGCCACCCCCAGCACTCAAGGCACCCAAAGCATCGGCGTGGTCGGCGGTGACCTGAGCCTGCAAACCCTGGTGGATAACATCGGCGCGCTTAATTTCGGCGGCATGGGCTATGCGTTCCTGGTCAGTGCCGACGGCAAGGTACTGGTACACCCGGACAAAAACCTGGTGATGAAGACCCTGGCCGACGTGTATCCGAAAAATACGCCGAAGATCAGCGCAGACTTCAGCGAAGTCGAGGCCAACGGCAAAGACAACATCGTGACCTTCACTCCGATCAAGGGCCTGCCCTCGGTAAACTGGTACCTCGGCATTTCAGTCGATAAAGACAAGTCCTTCGCCATGCTCAGCGAATTCCGCACCTCAGCGGTCATCGCCACGCTTATTGCAGTGGTGATTATCATCGCCCTGCTCGGCATGCTGATCCGAATCCTGTTGCAACCGCTGCATGTGATGACCCGCGCCATGCAAGACATCGCCGATGGCGAGGGCGACCTGACCCGCCGCCTGACCATTCAGAACCACGATGAATTCGGCACGCTGGGTAACGCCTTCAACCGCTTCGTGGAGCGCATTCATACGTCGATCCGCGAAGTGTCTTCGGCCACCGAACAGGTGAATGAAGTGGCACTGCGGGTGGTCAGCGCCTCAAACTCGTCGATGGTCAATTCCGATGAGCAGGCCAACCGCACCAACAGCGTCGCCGCCGCCATCAATGAACTGGGCGCTGCGGCCCAGGAAATCGCGCGCAACGCGGCGCAGGCCTCCCATCAGGCCAGCGATGCACGGCATCTGGCTGAGGATGGCCAGCAGGTGGTGGAACGCAACATCAAGGCGATGAACCAGTTGTCGTCGATGATCAGCGCCTCCAGCAGCAACATCGAAGCGCTCAATAGCAAGACGGTGAACATCGGCCAGATTCTCGAAGTGATCACCAGTATTTCCCAGCAAACCAACCTGCTGGCATTGAACGCCGCCATCGAAGCGGCGCGTGCCGGGGAAGCCGGGCGTGGGTTTGCGGTGGTCGCGGATGAAGTGCGCAACCTGGCGCATCGCACTCAGGAATCGGCGCAACAGGTGCAGAAGATGATTGAGGAACTGCAAGTCGGCGCGCGGGACTCGGTCAGCACCATGGGTGAAAGTCAGCGCCACAGTCTTGAAAGCGTCGATATCGCCAACCTGGCCGGCGAACGCCTGAACAGCGTGACCCAGCGCATCTGCGAAATTGATGGCATGAACCAGTCAGTCGCCACCGCCACTGAAGAACAGACCTCGGTGGTGGAGTCGATCAACATGGACATTACCGAGATCAACACCCTCAACCAGGAAGGTGTGGAAAACCTGCAATCCACGTTGCGTGCTTGTGCCGATCTGGAACAACAGGCTGCACGGTTGAAACAATTGGTTGGCAGTTTCCGGATCTGATCAGGCGTCCTTAGTCTCGGACTTGGCCCGCTCCTGCTCCCACAGTTCGGCGGCACCGGGAAACTCGGTGCCGTCCTCGCTGCTGAGGTCATCCGGGTCGTATCGACTCAAACAGCCCTCCCCTAATGTGGCGGGGGCTTTTGAAGTGGCTTTGTCCAGCGGATCACTCATGATTCAATCCTCGGCAGCGTACAAAGAAAAAGGGCCTGGATCGATTTAACGCCTAGGCCCTTCATTCTTCAATCACAACAGCTCGATCAGAACACGACCGTCTTGTTGCCATGCACCAGCACGCGGTCTTCCAAGTGGTAACGCAGGCCACGGGCCAGCACCATCTTCTCGACGTCACGGCCGAAACGCACCATGTCCTCAATGCTATCGCTGTGGCTGACACGCACCACGTCCTGCTCGATGATCGGACCGGCGTCCAGTTCTTCGGTGACGTAGTGGCAAGTAGCACCGATCAACTTCACACCCCGCAGGGACGCCTGGTGGTAGGGCTTGGCGCCGACGAACGACGGCAGGAAGCTGTGGTGAATGTTGATCACCTTGCCAGCGTATTCGCGGCAGAGTTCCGGTGGCAGGATCTGCATGTAGCGCGCCAGCACCACCACGTCGGCTTCGTGCTGCTTGACCAGACGCGAGACCTCGGCGAACGCCGGCTCCTTGTCCTGCGGGTTGACCGGCACGTGGTAATACGGGATGCCATGCCACTCGACCATGCTGCGCAGGTCATCATGGTTGGAAATCACGCACGCGATCTCGCAGTCCAGCTCATCGCTGTGCCAGCGATGCAGCAAGTCGGCCAGGCAATGGGATTCACGGCTGGCCATCAACACCACGCGTTTTTTCTGCTCGGTGTCGGTGATATGCCAGGTCATCGAAAACTCTTCGGCGATGGGCGCAAACGCGTCGCGGAAGGCATCAAGACCAAAAGGCAGCGAATCGGCACGAATCTCGTGACGCATGAAGAACCAACCGCTGAGATTGTCCGAGTGATGACTCGCCTCGGTGATCCAACCGTTGTGGGAGGCCAGAAAGTTACTGACCTTGGCAACGATGCCAACCCGGTCCGGGCAAGCAATCACCAGCCGAAAAGTGCGCATTAGGGGGAAACTCCAGAACTTCGCAAAGGCCGCCATTCTAGCGATTACGCAGGAAAACTGCAGTATTCGTTGACGCTTATTCTGATCGCTGGCCGACGGCTTGCCCCTTAATAGCCTATGGTTTTACCACCTTTATATGAATCTACTCCCTCAACCTACGGCTATTCCCCGTATTTCAACGAGATTATCTTAAGGCATACGCCCTAGTAATTAACTCGAATGCATAGCAATGCTACAAACATTCAAAGTAATTCACATAAATGCGAGCTTAAATGTTTACTTGGGCAAACTGCCTGACTATTATTGGGCCACTATCCCTGTCAATCAGCGCTCTACATAAGGTAGTCCACATGTCTCTGATCAACGAATACCGTGCCACCGAAGAAGCTATCAAAGAGCTGCAAGCCCGTTTGAAGAACCTGTCCCAAGACGACAAACTGCAAACCGAGCTGGAATTCGAAGGCAAACTGCGCGCCCTGATGGGTGAGTACTCCAAATCCCTGCGTGACATCATCGCGCTGCTGGATCCAGAATCGAAAGTTAAAGCTCCGCGTGGCGCTGTGAAAACTACCGGCACCAAGCGTGCTCGCAAAGTCAAACAGTACAAAAACCCACACAACGGCGAAGTGATTGAAACCAAAGGTGGCAACCACAAAACCCTGAAAGAGTGGAAAGCCAAGTGGGGCGGTGACGTGGTTGAAGGCTGGGCTACCCTGCTGGGCTAAGGCTCGCCAGGCCTGCGCCTGATACGCGATACATTAAAAACGCCAGCTTGCTGGCGTTTTTTATTGCCTGTGTATTGTATGAGAGCCGACTACAGATTCACCTTATGGGCCAGCGCATCGGCATACTCCTGCCACTGCTCAAGCACCTGCGCCTGAAAAGGCGTCGCACTAACGGCAAATTCCTGTTTAGCCTGCTTAAATGCTGCAAGGGTATTTGGCGCGCCCCACTCTGGGTCCGACAAACGTTGCTGACAGAAAAGCTGCCAGCGTTGTTGCTCCTCACTGTTCAAGGTATCGGGGAAGTTACGCGCTCGGTAGCGAAACAGTAATTCAGGTAAACGATGATCATCAAAAGGCCATTGCTGGCGAGCTAATTGCGCAGGCTCGGCCATCCGGACTTGTTCACATAAGCGCCGATCACGATCTCCGATAAAGCCATCGTAAAGCTGTTGCTCCGGGTCTGAACTCGGCGCGAAATCTTCCTCGGCATAAATGGCCGCCAACTTATCGCGCAAAAGTTCCTGTGCGTCAGTTAGCCGCAGGGCGCGCGCCTGATAAAGATCCATGTCCAAGTGCAGACGCTCACGATCTTCTGCCCGAAGCACATTCAAGGGAGCAACCACAGGGCAGCGATTGATGTGCACCAACTTGAGCGGCACCGGCAACTCGCCCTCGGCAAGATCGTCACGACGGGTATAGAGACGCTGACGCAAGGTTTCGGCATCCAGGTCCAACAACCCTTGAGGATCGAGCCCAAGGTCGCAGACGATCAGTGCATTGCGATTGCGTGGGTGCCACGCCAATGGCAATACGACGCCCAGGTAATGACGCTCGGCGGAAAAACGCCCGGAGATGTGCACCATGGGTTGCAGCAATCGCACCTGGTCCATCACCGCCTGCTTGCTGCGCAGTTGAAATAGCCACTTATACAGCTTGGGCTGTTTCTCACGAACCAATCGGGCCAGGGCAATAGTGGCTCGCACGTCGGACAGAGCATCGTGCGCCTGGCCATGGTCGATACCGTTGGCTTCGGTCAGGCGCTCCAGCTTGAGCGTGACGCGCCCATCCTGTTGCGGCCATTCAATACCCTCCGGGCGCAGGGCGTAGGCGGTGCGGATCACGTCGATGAGATCCCAACGACTGTTACCGCCCTGCCACTCGCGTGCGTAAGGGTCGAAAAAGTTGCGGTACAGGCTGTAGCGCGTCATCTCATCGTCAAAGCGCAAGGTGTTGTAGCCAGCGCCACACGTACCCGGAGCCGCCAGCTCGGCATGCACCCGAGTCATGAAGTCGGCCTCGGCCAAGCCTTTTTCCGCGAGGATTGCGGGAGTGATCCCGGTAATAGCGCAGGCGACGGGATGGGGCAGGATATCGTCGCTGGGCTGGCAATAAAGATTGACCGGCTCGCCGATCTCATTGAGCTCGTGGTCCGTTCGAATGCCCGCTACCTGGAGCGGGCGATCACTGCGCGGATTGATGCCGGTGGTTTCATAGTCGTACCAGAAAATGGAGGTCACGGGCTATTCCTGTACTGAAGATCGACAAAGTCTAGGCGCTGGACGGCGTCCGCGACCAGCACCAAATCAACTGTACAAACATCCAGCAAAACCTTGAATGGTTGCTTCCATCGCCGACACTGCTAGCATCCGTGTCTTCCAGCCACTCTGCACTGCCAAGGATCGCGATGCCGTCAGCTCCATTGGACACCCGCTACCAGATCGAAACCCCGGAGGGCATCGACCTGCCGCTGCGCCCCGCTGGCCTAATGCCACGCGCGCTGGCCTTTGCGTTTGACCTGGGTTTGCGCGGGGTGGTGATGGGCGTTCTGCTGGTGCCATTGGCCTTACTTGGCAATGTTGGCATCGGCCTGGGCTCGCTGCTGCTGTTCCTGATCAGTTGGTGGTACATGGTGCTGTTCGAGGTGCTCAACCAGGGTTGTTCGCCCGGCAAGCAAGTCATGGGTTTGCGGGTAGTCCACGATGACGGCACCCCGGTCGGCTGGTCCGCGTCACTGATCCGTAATCTGCTGCGGTTTGTCGACATGCTGCCCTTCGGTTACTTCCTCGGCGCGATCAGTTGCCTGCAGCATCCTCATTTCAAGCGCCTGGGCGACCTGGCCGCCGGTACACTGGTGATCTACCGGGAACAACCGCTGGTACGTCCCAAGATTCCTCAAGCTGCCGCCCTACGCCTGCCCTTCGCCCTGGAGCTGAGTGAACAACGGGCCATCCTTGGCTTCGCGGAACGCCAGGGTGAGCTTTCCACGGAACGCGTTCACGAGTTGGCGTCGATTCTCGCCACCCCGTTGCAGGTATCCCCGGCCCGCGCCGTGGAACAACTCAACGGCGTGGCCCGTGGCCTGTTGGGGCCAACATGAAGCAGAGTCTTTTCGAAAGCCGTCACCAGCCTCAATGGCAGGCGTTTGCCCAACACCTGCAACAGTTGGAACAAGGCAAGGTTAAAACCAGTGACATGGCCGATTTCCCCCATCAGTACCGACGCCTGTGCCAGCACCTGGCCCTGGCCCAGGAACGTGGCTACAGCAGCTATTTGGTAGACCCCTTGCAACAACTGGTCTTGCGCGGCCATCAACAACTCTACCGCCATCGCAGCCAATTGACGGCAAATGTACTGAGTTTCGTACTTGCCGATTTTCCTCGGTTGGTACGGGAACAGTGGCGTTTCGTGCTGGTAGCCAGCCTGCTGTTCTTTGGCAGCCTGGTGGGTATCGCGTTGCTGGTCTACCTGTTTCCCGACCTGATCTACAGCATCGTCAGTCCCCAGCAGGTTGCCGAGATGCAGGGCATGTATGACCCTGATGCCAGCCGGCTGGGCCGCACCGCTGAGCGTGCCTCAAGCGAAGACTGGATGATGTTCGGCTACTACGTGATGCACAACATCGGTATCGCGTTCCAGACTTTTGCTGCCGGATTACTGTTCGGGCTGGGCAGCGTGTTCTTCCTGATTTTCAACGGACTGGTCATCGGTGCGGTCTCCGGGCATCTGACCGAGATCGGCTACGGGCAGACCTTCTGGTCATTCGTGATCGGGCATGGTGCCTTCGAGCTGACGGCTATCGCCCTCGCCGGTGCCGCGGGTATGCAACTGGGCTGGGCGCTGATCGCTCCCGGGCAGTTGAGCCGCGGCGAATCACTGCGGCTGGCGGCGCGCAAGAGCGTGCAAATGTTATGCGGCGTCATGCTCTTCCTGCTGATCGCAGCCTTCATTGAGGCGTACTGGTCATCCACCACCCTTATAGCTCCGTGGGTCAAATATCTGGTTGGCGCGGCGCTGTGGCTGCTGGTAGTCGCTTACTTGAGCCTTGCCGGAAGGACTCGCCATGCGCCTGAGTGATGCCAGCGTGGTAATCCGCCCACGTACTGCCTGGGAGGCGATGGACCTTGGCGTATTGATGGCCCGTGAGCATCGCCTGCTGTTGATGGGCAGTTGGGCATTGGTGACGCTGCCAGTGTTCGCCGTGCTCACGGCACTGCTGTGGAAGTACCCGTCCACCGCAATGTTCCTGTTCTGGTGGCTCAAGCCGGCCTTTGATCGCCTCCCCCTGTATATCTTGTCCAAGGCCCTGTTTGGCGAAACACCCAGCATCAAGCAGGCCGTTCGTCATTGGCCGCGCCTGCTCAAGGGTCAACTGTTGGCCAGCCTGACCTGGCGCCGGTTCAGTCTGAGCCGCAGCTTTGTGATGCCGGTCAGCCAGCTCGAAGGCCTGGATGGGCCCGCACGCCAAAAACGACTGGGTGTACTGCAGCAACGTAATGCCGGGGCCGCACGCTGGTTGACCACCATTGGGGTGCACCTGGAGATCGGCTTGTGGTTCGGTTGCATGGCGCTCTTCTACCTGTTCATTCCCCAAAACGTCGAGATGGATTGGGATTGGCAGCGCCTGGTACTGGCGACAAGCTCGGAAGGGTTATGGCTGGAACATTTGGGCAACGCCTTCTACGCCTTGATCCTGGTGTTTTGGGAACCCATCTATGTAGCCTGCGGTTTCAGCCTCTACCTCAACCGCCGCACCGTATTGGAGGCCTGGGACCTGGAGTTGGTCTTCCGTCGCCTCCGTCAACGCCTGAGCAATGTGGCGCCGCTGCTATTGCTGATGATTGGGCTGACGCTGCTGCCATTCAGCGCGCCCGTCATGGCAGAAGCGTCCAGCCCCTCAAAACCACTGAGCACCCAGAGCGCAAGCCAATCTGTCCAGTCCCTACTGGACAAGCCTCCCTTCAAGAACCCGGAAACCGTCACGCGCTATCGCTTTGGCGAAGAAAAGCCGTCGGTTAAAAGCAAAGCTCACAGCGACGGCAAGCTTCCAGACTGGCTGAAGGCGCTGTTGGATAACTTCAACAGCAATACTTTCAAGTCGATCGCCCTGGGCTTGGAGGTGCTGTTGTGGGGGCTTCTGATCGGCGCCCTGTTCCTGCTGGCGTGGCGTTATCGTGAGTGGTTGCGCACTTTTGTCAGTCGGCGCGGGCCTCGCACGATCAAGGTTGGCGGCCCCGTTCCCACGCAACTGTTCGGCCTTGAACTGGACACGCAGACGTTGCCCGACGATGTGGCCAGTGCCGCCGAGCATTTGTGGGCCACCCATCCCAGGGAAGCCCTTGGCTTACTGTATCGAGGCCTGCTCAGCCGGCTGTTGCATGATTTCAATGTGCCGCTGAAAAGCGCTGATACCGAAGGCCAGGTCCTGGAGCGGGTTCAACGGTTGCGACAACCGCAGCTGCTGGCTTTCAGCGATGAGTTGACCCAACACTGGCAGAACCTTGCCTACGGTCATCACCTGCCTCCCCCCTCAGCCCAGCAAAAACTGTGCAGTGATTGGCGCACCCTGTTCAACCCGGGGAGCAATCAATGAACCGGCCGTTACTGTGGGTCGGGCTATTGTTGGCATGCGTGTTTGGAGCCGGTGCCTTCTACGTGTGGACCAAGGCAATTCCCTACGACGAGGTGGTGGATCGTGGCCCTTCTCCAGAAGCCTTGGCCAACCCCTACTTGGCAGCCGAACACTTTCTACGCCAACAAGGCGTGACCGTTGAGCACGCCAATAGCCTGGAGCGGCTGGCTACCCTACCGGGCAAGGGCAACAGCCTGTTGCTGCTCGGCGAGCGCAGCAACATGTCACCCCGCCAGGTAGAGCAACTGCTGAGCTGGGCCAAATCCGGTGGTCATCTGTTGCTGGTGGCCGAGGCGTTGTGGGATGAGGAGACCGGCAAAAGTGGCGACCTGCTGCTCGATCGCGTGCATATCCATCAAACCTTGAGTGACGAACCTGAGGAACCTGCGCCTTCCAGCAAAAAGCCCCTTAAAAACAAAAGCCAGGACCTCACCAAACTCTACGTCGACAATGAAACGGCCTCGGCGTACTTCAGTTTCGACACGGATTTCAATCTCACCGACCCTAGGCACCAGGCCCAATTTTCCGCCAACAGCTCAAGATCGAGCCACCTGATGCAACTCGACCTCGGGGAAGGCAGCGTCACAGTGATCACCGACAGTGACTTGTGGAAAACCCCGAACCTCGGCAAGCACGACAATGCCTGGCTACTGTGGTACCTGAATCAGGGCACGGCCGTGACCCTGTTGTTCAACAGTGACTTCGACGACCTGTTCACGTTACTGATGCGGTATTTTCCCCAGGCCCTGATCGCACTTATTTCGTTGATCGCCCTGACACTGTGGCGGGCCGGTATGCGTCAAGGCCCGACTCGATCGCCAACCTCCAATGCTCGCCGCCAATTGCAGGAACACCTTAAAGCCAGCGCCGACTTCCTGCTGCGCCGCAGCGGCCAGGGCACGCTGCTGCAAGCCTTGCAACGCGACATCCTGCGCGCGGCCCGGCACCGTCACCCCGGTTTTGAACACCTCGACAGTGCAGCACAGTGCCGGGTGCTTGAACACCTGACGCGACAACCCCTTCATGTCATCAGCCAGGCCCTTGACCCACTCCCGCAGAAACGGCTTTCCAGTGCCGATTTCAGCCGGCAGGTGGCGTGCCTGCAAACCCTCAGGAATGCCCTATGAGCGAACTTCCAAGCGCCACTGCCCTGACCAGCGAGACATTGCAACGTGCCAGCAGGCAAGCCCAAGCCCTGCGTACTGAATTGCGCAAAGCGGTGATTGGCCAAGACCCGGTGATCGACGATGTCCTGACCGCGCTGATCGCCGGCGGCCATGTGCTGCTCGAAGGCGTGCCGGGGCTGGGGAAAACCCTGCTGGTGCGTGCCCTGGCACGTTGCTTTGAGGGGGATTTCGCGCGTATTCAATTCACCCCGGACCTGATGCCCAGCGATGTCACCGGCCACGCCGTGTATGACCTGCATACTGAACAGTTCAAGTTGCGCAAAGGCCCGGTGTTCACCCATTTGTTGCTGGCCGATGAAATCAACCGTGCCCCGGCCAAGACCCAGGCCGCGTTGCTGGAGGCGATGCAGGAACGGCAAGTCACCCTCGAAGGCGAGGCATTGCCCATCGGTCAGCCGTTCATGGTACTGGCGACCCAGAACCCTATTGAACAGGAAGGCACCTACCCTCTGCCGGAAGCGGAGCTGGATCGCTTCATGCTCAAGGTGCGCATGGACTACCCCGACGCGCAGCAGGAATTGGACATGGTACGTGAAGTCACCCGCTCGTCTCGCGCCGACATGCTGGATGTACAACCCTTGCGTACGGTACTGCTGGCCGAAGATGTGCTGCTGCTTCAGCAGATAGCCAGTGAACTGGCACTCGACGAACAAGTGCTCGACTATGCCGTGCGGCTGGCACGCGCCACCCGTAGCTGGCCAGGGCTGGCCATTGGTGCCGGCCCGCGGGCGTCCATCGACCTGGTACGTGGCGCACGTGCCCGTGCCCTGTTGCGCGGTGGTGAGTTCGTCACCCCGGACGATATCAAGGGTTGCGCGCTGGCAGTGCTGCGCCATCGGGTACGCATCGCGCCAGAGCTGGATATCGACGGGCTGGAGGTCGACCAGGTGATCAAGCAACTGCTCGATCAGATCCCGGCACCTCGGCAATGACTCGCCCATGAAACCGACCCGTCTGCTGTTGAACTGGCTTGGCGTATTGCTGGGCTTGGGCATCCTGCTGGGGATTGCGGCAGCGTTGCAGTTCAAGGTGCCCGACACCTTGCACTCCATCGCGTGGGGTCTGCTACTGGCGCTGTTACTGCTCGCGCTGCTGGATGCGATGCGCCTGCGTAGCCGCCCTTCGCCCCGTGTGCAGCGGCAAATTCCCGGAAGCCTGGCTCTGGGCCGCTGGGGGGAAATTCGCCTGGTTCTCGAGCATGACTTCCCGCAGACACTGAGCGTGCAGGTGTTCGATCATGTCCCTGATGGGCTGTCGGTGGAGCACATGCCCCAATCCATAGACCTGCGCCCCGGTGAACGCAGTGAACTGGGTTATCGCCTTCGCCCCTTGAGGCGTGGTCATTTCAGTTTCAACCGCTGTGAAATTCTCCTGCCCAGCCCCATGGGCCTGTGGTCGGCACGACGACTGATCGAAGTGGGCGATACCACCCGCGTCTACCCGGATTTCGCCCGTCTGTACGGTGCCCAACTGCAGGGCGTAGATAACTGGCTGAGCCAACTGGGTGTACGCCAACGTCAGCGCCGTGGCTTGGGACTGGAGTTTCACCAGTTGCGTGAGTTTCGCGAAGGGGACAGCCTGCGGCAGATCGACTGGAAGGCTACCGCCCGGCAACGCACACCCATCGCCCGTGAATACCAGGATGAGCGTGACCAACAGATCGTGTTCATGCTTGATTGCGGCCGCCGCATGCGTAGCCAGGATGACGAACTGTCCCACTTTGACCATGCCCTGAATGCCTGCCTGCTGCTCAGCTATGTCGCGTTGCGCCAGGGGGATGCGGTTGGGCTGTGCACCTTCGCCGGTGACCAGCCACGCTACTTGGCGCCAGTCAAAGGCAGTAGCCAGTTGAACCTGTTGCTCAACGCGGTATACGACCTTGATACCACCCGGCGAACTGCTGATTATCAGGCTGCGGCAAGCCAACTGCTGGCTCGGCAGAAAAGACGCGCGCTGGTGATAGTGGTGACCAACTTGCGGGATGAAGACGATGAAACACTGCTGACCGCAGTCAATCGCATCAGTCGGCACCACAGGGTGCTGGTGGCCAGTTTACGTGAGGAAGCCCTTGATCAACTGCGCCAAGCCCCCGTGCAAACCTTGCCCGAAGCCTTGGCCTACAGCGGCACCATCGACTACCTCAATACCCGCAACGAACTGCATGACCGACTCCGCGCCCAAGGCCTGTCCCTACTGGACACCTTACCGTCTGAACTGGGACCGGCCCTGGTCACGCGTTACCTGGGGTGGAAGAAAGCCGGCGTGCTCTGAAAAGGGCCCGCCGAAGCTCCTTGACTAAGCCGAAGCCTGCAAAGGATCAAAGCTGAAGTAATTCAACAAGACATTGATCAACTGCCCATATTCCTCAGGTGCCTGGAGCACCCTGAACCCGGAGTCGTAGTGTTGCGGGTTGATGTCCTCATGGCTCCACAAACAGGTCACTGTGAGATCGATGGGGTGGAAAGTGTCGTCAGCGCCTGGAATCTTCAAGCGCAGCTCGAAGTCCACGTCGACCATCATGGGCAATTGGCTGATTAACATCAGCCCGTCTTCCGAGACATTGCCCAAAAAGCCGATGGGCTTGTCGGTGAGACGATTAAACACTTGCAGGAAATAAGGAAGCTGATGCCGCTCGATCCTTCGGTCGGTAAACATGGTGAGATCGCCATCCAGTGGCCATGACTGCGGCCGTGCCAGTGATTCGGAACAGGCAACATCGCCTGCTCTCCCTGGATCTCGGTGCGACAACAGGCAATTGCCTGTCGCTAGACAGCCACCCAGTCAGGGACCCACATCCGTTTGCATAGGAACTTATACAAACGAACATTCAAAGAATAGCCCAAGACTGGCGACGGGCCAGTTATTGAATGACGAATATCATCACAAGGACGCTGGACGCGGTTGCGCGACGCTTGCGCCGGGGTAATGCCCCAGTTGTTGCAGGGTGTCGAGCCTTGCGCGGGCACGGTAGGCGTACTCACTCGACGGGTATTGATTGATGATGAATTGATAAGTCTGTACTGCGTCGACGAACAGTTTCTGCCGTTCCAGGCACTGGCCGCGCAACATCGAGACTTCCGGCTGTACATAACGTCGGGTGCGACTTTCACGGTCGACCTGGGACAATTCCAGGGTAACGCGCTCGCAGTCACCGACCTTGTAGGCGCGGTAGGCATTGTTCAGATGATGGTCCATCGACCAGCGGGTGCAGCCGACAACACTGACGGCCAGGGCAGCAATGAGCAAAATTCGCATGAGGGTTCTCCTGTCTTGTGCAGTGTATCGACCCCCCGTCGAAAATCTTCAAGGATGTTCGTATTCAGCCGCAACGAAAACAAGTCAATCGTCGATAAGTAGTGCAAACGAACAATGACTACAACGAAAGAGCATAGTAGCCTTCCTCAGCGCTTGAACTCAGGAGTCTGTGCATGTCCGTCCGTCGTACCAAAATCGTCGCCACCCTTGGCCCGGCCAGCAACTCGCCGGAAGTCCTCGAACAGCTGATTCTGGCTGGTTTGGACGTTGCCCGTCTGAACTTCTCCCACGGCACCCCGGACGAGCACAAGGCTCGCGCCAAGCTGGTGCGTGACCTGGCCGCCAAGCACGGCCGCTTCGTCGCACTGCTGGGTGACCTGCAAGGCCCGAAAATCCGTATCGCCAAATTCGCCAACAAGCGGATCGAGCTGAAGATCGGTGATCAATTCACCTTCTCCACCAGCCACCCGCTGACCGAAGGCAACCAGCAAGTCGTGGGTATCGACTACCCGGACCTGGTCAAGGACTGCGGCGTCGGCGACGAGCTGTTGCTGGACGACGGCCGTGTGGTCATGCGCGTCGAAACCGCGACCCCGACTGAACTGCACTGCGTCGTGCTGATCGGTGGTCCGCTGTCCGACCACAAAGGCATCAACCGTCGTGGCGGTGGCTTGACCGCACCGGCCCTGACCGAAAAAGACAAGGCCGACATCAAGCTTGCCGCCGAAATGGAAGTGGACTACCTCGCCGTGTCCTTCCCACGCGACGCCGCCGACATGGAATACGCCCGTAAACTGCGCGACGAAGCCGGTGGTACTGCCTGGCTGGTGGCGAAGATCGAACGTGCCGAAGCCGTGGCCGATGACGAAACCCTCGACGGCCTGATCAAGGCTTCCGACGCGGTGATGGTTGCCCGTGGCGACCTGGGCGTGGAAATCGGTGACGCCGAGCTGATCGGTATCCAAAAGAAGATCATCCTGCACGCACGCCGTCACAACAAAGCGGTGATCGTGGCGACCCAGATGATGGAGTCGATGATCCAGAACCCGATGCCGACCCGCGCTGAAGTGTCCGACGTGGCCAACGCCGTGCTCGACTACACCGACGCCGTGATGCTCTCGGCCGAAAGCGCCGCTGGCCCGTACCCGCTGGAAGCTGTGCAAGCCATGGCGCGTATCTGCCTCGGCGCTGAAAAGCACCCGACCAGCAAGACCTCCAGCCATCGTATCGGCAAAGAGTTCGAAAGCTGCGACCAGAGCATCGCGCTGGCGGCCATGTACACCGCGAACCACTTCCCGGGCGTGAAGGCGATCATCGCGCTGACCGAAAGTGGCTACACGCCGTTGATCATGTCGCGCATCCGTTCCTCGGTGCCGATCTACGCGTTCACCCCGCACCGCGAAGCCCAGGCTCGCGCTGCGATGTTCCGTGGCGTGTACACCATTCCGTTCGACCCGGCCTCGCTGGCACCGAACGAAGTCAGCCAGAAGGCGATCGACGAGCTGGTCAAACGTGGCGTCGTAGAGAAAGGCGACTGGGTCATCCTGACCAAGGGCGACAGCTACCACACCACTGGTGGCACCAATGGCATGAAGATCCTGCACGTGGGCGACCCGCAGTACTGAGTAACACGCTGAAAAACAAAAGCCCCGCCCTGTGAATGGCGGGGCTTTTTGCTTTCTCAGGACCGGTTGATAAACCCCGACAACGCCGCAATCGCTTCCGGCGACTTCAACCGCTGGACAAACAAAGCGCCCTCTTCCTCAATCACCTGGCGCAATTGCTCACGGTCCACACCCTTCATCAACTGCTTGGTCACCTGCACAGCCCCCGGCGCCAAGGTCTCAAAGCGCTCGGCCATTTCCCGCGCCTTCGCCAACGCCGCCTCGCCGCTGCCCAGCGCCTCGGTGGCAATCCCCCACGCAGCCGCCTGCTCGCCGGTAAAACCCTCGCCCAGCAACAATAATTCCGCAGCCTTTGCGTGCCCCAGCAACCTCGGCAGGATCAGGCTCGACCCAAACTCCGGGCACAGCCCCAGATTGACGAATGGCATGCGCAGCCGCGCATCACGGCTGATGTATACCAGGTCGCAATGCAGCAGCAGGGTCGTGCCAATACCCACCGCAGCGCCCGCCACAGCGGCAATCACCGGTTTGCGGCAGTTGAGCAGGCTCTTCATGAAGTAAAACGGTGGGCTGTCGAGATCGCTGGGCGGCTGTTCAAGAAAATCGCCAATGTCGTTGCCGGCGGTGAAACAGTCACTGCTGCCCTGGATCAGCACGCAGCGGATGGCCTCATCCGCATCGGCCTGCTCCAGGGCCTCGGCCAGTTGCATGTACATGGCGCGGGTCAGGGCGTTTTTCTTGTCGGGGCGATTGAGCTGCAAGGTCAGCAACCCGCGTTCGCGGTGTTGCAGGATGGCATCGGTCATGGCGAATCTCGCGGCTGTAGAATTCAGCGCTCAACCACGGGGCAGGAACACATCGGCCAGCAGTTGATTGCGCGGCAGGCCCGCCAGGAACAGACGCTTGGAAAACGCCTCGACACTGGCCGGGTGCCCGCAGAGTAAAGCCAGAGTTTGCCGCGAAACAAGCCGCAGTTGCGCCAATGCCTGGGCCGCCTGCGCCGCCGTCCACAGCTCCACCGTCACGTTGGGATGCTGTGCCGCCAGCTGCGCCAGGGGTTCGGCCAGGTAATGCCCAGCCGCATCATGGGCGAGGTGAATCACGCGGATGTCGCCCTGATGATCCTGACGCAAGGCCTCACGCAACACGCCCCAAAGCGGGCCAAGGCCGGTGCCGGACGCCAGCAGCCACAACGGCCGACTTTGCCAGTCAGGGTCGTATTGCAGCGCGCCACCGCGCAATTCGCCCAGGCGCAGACGGTCGCCCAGCTGCAACTGACGGGCAAGATCACTGAACTCGCCAGGCAGACGGCAATCGAGGTGAAACTCCAGGAATGGGTCATCCTGAGGCAAGCTCGCCAGGGAATAGGGCCGCGCCACTTGTCCCGCCCACAACACCAGATGCTGCCCGGCCCGATAGCGCAAGCCACGCTCGGGTTGCAGACGCAGGCGCAGCACGCTCGGGCTCAACCAATCCACACCCAGCACCTGGGCCGGCAACCCGTCACGCGTCGGGTCAAAGGCTTCAACGCGCAGGTCCCCGCTCACCTGGCACTGGCACGCCAAGCGCCAGCCGTCCAGGCGTTGCGCCGGGCTCAAGGCCTCGGGCTGCTTGTCCTCGACCTCCCCCCGGCATCGCACCAGGCACGCATGGCAACTGCCGGCGCGGCAACTGTAGGGCACGGCCACACCGGCCTGGTTCAAGGCATCCAGCAGGTTGCTGCCGGAAGATACCGACCAATGGCGTTCGCCGACGTAGAGTTCAGGCATATAAGGGCTCAATCACAAGGGGCGCGCACAGGGAATCATGCCTGCGACAGTTTGACCATAGTCGGGTGTATCGGCCACCGAGCCGGGTTATACTGCCGCGCCTTTTTAGCGTCGCGCCTGCACCACTTTGGCGTGCCTTGGAAAGGTGGCTTCAGCCGACCGATGCAACACTGAAGCCACCTTTATTGAATGTTCCCTTATAGAGGAGCGCGACTCATGACCGTGATCAAGCAAGACGACCTGATTCAGAGCGTTGCCGACGCCCTGCAATTCATTTCCTACTACCACCCCGTTGATTTCATCCAGGCCATGCACGAAGCCTACCTGCGCGAAGAATCGCCAGCGGCCCGTGACTCCATCGCCCAGATCCTGATCAACTCGCGCATGTGCGCCACCGGCCATCGCCCGATCTGCCAGGACACCGGTATCGTTACCGTGTTCGTGCGCGTGGGCATGGACGTGCGTTGGGATGGCGCCACCATGGGCCTGGACGACATGATCAACGAAGGCGTGCGTCGCGCCTACAACCTGCCGGAAAACGTCCTGCGTGCTTCCATCCTGGCCGACCCGGCAGGCGCGCGCAAAAACACCAAGGACAACACCCCGGCGGTCATCCACTACTCCATCGTCCCAGGCAACACCGTGGAAGTGGACGTGGCGGCCAAGGGCGGCGGTTCCGAGAACAAGTCGAAAATGGCCATGCTCAACCCGTCCGACTCGATCGTTGACTGGGTGCTCAAGACCGTTCCGACGATGGGCGCCGGCTGGTGCCCACCGGGCATGCTCGGCATCGGCATCGGCGGCACCGCCGAAAAAGCCGCCGTCATGGCCAAAGAAGTGTTGATGGAGTCCATCGACATCCACGAGCTGAAAAAGCGCGGCCCACAGAACCGTATCGAAGAGATGCGCCTGGAGCTGTTCGAGAAGGTCAACCAACTGGGCATCGGCGCCCAGGGCCTGGGTGGCCTGACCACCGTGCTCGACGTGAAGATCATGGACTACCCGACCCACGCCGCGTCCTTGCCGGTGTGCATGATCCCCAACTGCGCCGCCACCCGTCACGCGCACTTCGTGCTCGACGGTTCGGGCCCGGCATCGCTGGAAGCGCCACCGTTGGACGCCTACCCGGAAATCGTCTGGGAAGCCGGCCCATCGGCCCGTCGCGTCAACCTCGACACCCTGACCCCGGAAGAAGTGCAGAGCTGGAAGCCGGGCGAAACCGTGTTGCTCAACGGCAAGATGCTCACCGGTCGCGACGCCGCGCACAAGCGCATGGTCGAGATGCTGAACAAGGGCGAAACCCTACCGGTTGATCTGAAAGGTCGCTTCATCTACTACGTCGGCCCGGTTGATCCGGTGCGCGAAGAAGTGGTTGGCCCAGCCGGCCCGACCACCGCGACGCGGATGGACAAGTTCACCCGTCAGATCCTCGAGCAAACCGGCCTGCTGGGCATGATCGGCAAATCCGAGCGCGGCCCGACTGCGATCGAAGCGATCAAGGACCACAAGGCCGTGTACCTGATGGCCGTGGGCGGCGCCGCCTACCTGGTGGCGCAAGCCATCAAGAAGTCGCGCGTGGTGGCCTTCGCCGAGCTGGGTATGGAAGCGATCTACGAGTTCGACGTGAAGGACATGCCGGTCACCGTTGCTGTCGACAGCAAAGGTGAATCCGTGCACATCACCGGTCCTGCCATCTGGCAGAAAAAGATCAGTGAAAGCCTGGCGGTAGAAGTGCAGTAAGCCCTTCCGCTGCAGACATAAAGGCGACTGTGGCCATGGCCCAGTCGCCTTTTTTATGGCTCATGGTATGGTGCACTCCCTTACCGTGCCTGCCCATCACCGTATGATCGTGATCCCTCGCCCCCTGCGCCTGACCTTCTATTCCCTGCTGATCATCGCCGGCGCGCTGTTGGCCGCAGCCTTGGCCACGCGCCACGCCGAACGCCAGGCGCTGGTGGACGACGCCGCCCGTGCCAATCAGCAGCTCGCGCTGTACGCCAACTCGTTGCACACCCTGATCGAACGCTACCGCGCCCTGCCCGCCGTGCTGGCGCTGGACTCGGAGATGATCAATGCCTTGAAGAGCCCGCTGGATACCGCAACCCAGGACCTGCTCAACCGCAAACTGGAGCGCATCAACGGCGCGGCGCAGTCGTCCACCTTGGAATTGATGGACCGCACCGGCCTGGCCGTGGCCGCCAGCAATTGGAACCTGCCCAGCAGTTATGTGGGGCACAACTACGCGTTTCGCCCCTATTTCAGCCAGACCTTGAGCCAGGGCACCGGGCGTTTTTACGCGGTGGGCGTGACCACCGGCATCCCCGGTTACTTTCTCTCCAGCGCGGTGGTCGATGAACACGAGCAGTTCCTCGGTGCGATGGTGGTCAAGCTGGAGTTCCCCGAACTTGAGCGCGAATGGGCCCAGGGTAATGACCTGCTGCTGGTCAGCGATGCGCGTGGCATCGTGTTCATCGCCAATCAACCCGGCTGGCGTTACCGCAACCTGCGACCGTTGACGGCCAGCGACCTTGCCGAGCTGAAAGCCACACGCCAATACGACAAGAAACACCTGCAGGCGCTGGAAACCAGCACCCTGCAACGCTTCGACGAAAACAGCCATTTGATGCGCGTCAACGGTCCGGATGGCAGTGCCAATTACATCTGGGAATCTCTGCCGCTGAAGGCCGAAGGCTGGACCCTGCACCTGCTGCGCAAGCCGCAGTTCGCCTTTGAAGATCAGCGCAACGCCGGGTTGGCCGCCGCCGGTTCCTGGCTGGCGCTGGTGTTCCTGGTGCTGTTCCTGACCCAACGTTGGCGCCTGGCCCGCTTGCGTCAGCGCAGTCGCGAAGAGCTTGAGCAACTGGTGGAAGAACGCACCCAGGCGCTTCGCACGGCGCAGGATGGCCTGGTGCAATCGGCCAAGCTCGCGGCGCTGGGGCAGATGTCCGCCGCCCTCGCCCACGAAATCAATCAGCCACTCACCGCCCAACGCATGCAATTGGCCACATTGCGCCTGCTGCTGGATCACGGTCGTGTCGACGATGCCTACCAGGCGCTCACGCCACTGGACGACATGCTCACGCGCATGGCGGCCCTCACCGGCCACCTCAAGACCTTCGCGCGCAAAAGCCCCAGCGGCCTGCGTGAACGCCTGGACCTGGCCACCGTGGTCGACCAGTCCCTGCACTTGCTCGATGCGCGCCTGCGCGATGAATCCATCGGCGTAGTGCTGGACCTGACCCGCCCCGCCTGGGTGCGCGGAGATGCGATCCGCTTGGAACAGGTTCTGATCAACCTGCTGCGCAACGCCCTCGACGCCATGGCCGACAAGCCGCGCAAACGCCTGGAAATCCGCCTGCATGCCGATCAACAACTGTGGCAGCTCACCGTCAGCGACAGCGGCGGCGGGATTGCCGAAGAACATCTGAACAGCGTATTCGACCCGTTCTTCACCACCAAGCCCGTGGGCGACGGGCTCGGCTTGGGGCTGGCGGTGTCCTACGCTATCGTGCACGAATTGGGTGGGCGCCTGATCGCCGGCAATCGTGGCGACGGCGCGGTATTCACCCTGACGCTGCCTATCGCGCTGGAGACGCCCGACCTATGTTGAACGCGGTGATTGTGGTCGATGACGAAGCCAGCATCCGCACGGCCGTCGAGCAATGGCTGAGCCTCTCGGGGTTCGAGGTGCAGTTGTTCAGCCGCGCCGAGGAATGCCTGGCGCAATTGCCCAAGGATTTCCCCGGTGTGATCCTCAGCGATGTGCGCATGCCCGGACTCAGCGGCCTCGAACTGCTGGCCGAAGTGCAACGTCGCGATGCCGATTTACCGGTCATCCTGCTCACCGGCCACGGCGATGTGCCGATGGCGGTTGAGGCCATGCGCGACGGTGCCTACGACTTTTTGGAAAAACCCTTCAGCCCCGACGCCCTGCTCAACAGCCTGCGCCGGGCCTTGGACAAACGCGGGCTGATCCTGGAAAACCGACGCCTGCACCAACAGGCCGATCATCGGGCGCAGTTGGAAACGACCCTGCTGGGTGTGTCGCGTGGTTTGCAAACCTTGCGCCGCCAGGTGCTGGACCTGGCGAGCCTGCCGGTCAACGTACTGATCCGTGGCGAGACCGGCAGCGGCAAGGAAATGGTCGCCCGTTGCCTGCATGATTTTGGCCCTCGGTCGAAGAAACCCTTTGTCGCGCTCAACTGCGCCGCCATCCCCGAGCAGTTGTTTGAAGCCGAGCTGTTCGGCCACGAAAGCGGCGCGTTTACCGGCGCCCAGGGCAAGCGCATCGGCAAACTGGAATATGCCCACGGTGGCACGCTGTTCCTCGATGAAATCGAAAGCATGCCACTGGCCCAACAGGTGAAACTGCTGCGTGTGTTGCAGGAACAGAAACTGGAGCGACTGGGCTCCAACCAAAGTATCCACGTCGACCTGCGCATCATCGCCGCGACCAAGCCGGACCTGCTGGAAGAGGCCCGCGCCGGGCGCTTTCGTGAAGACCTGGCCTACCGCTTGAACGTCGCACAATTGCGCCTGCCGCCCTTGCGTGAACGCCGCGAAGATATCCCGCTGCTGTTCGACCACTTTGCACAGAGTGCCGCCGAGCGCCTGGGCCGCAGCGTCGAGCCCCTGAGCGGCGCGCAACTGGGGCGCCTGCTCAGCCACGACTGGCCGGGCAATGTGCGTGAGTTGGCCAACGTTGCCGAACGCCAGGTACTCGGCCTTGTCGAGCCGGAACCGGAAGGCATCGAGGCCGGGCAATCCCTGGCCGCGCAGCAGGAGGCCTTCGAAGCCCACTGCCTGAAAGCCGCACTGACCCGGCACAAGGGTGATATCAAGGCGGTGCTGGCCGAGCTGCAACTGCCACGCCGTACCTTCAATGAAAAGATGCAGCGCCACGGGCTCGCCCGCGACATGTTCCTGAAGGACGAATGAGCGGATTTCCGCTCACTCCCTGAAAATCATCAGCGGCTTTCCGCTCAATAAAAAGCTGCAACCCTTCTATTCCGGGCCTTCATCCATCTGGCACAGCTCCTGCTATAGCTCGAGTCAGGCTGCGCACGCGCCGCTCCATAAAAACAACTAGATGAAGGATCCTTCAATGGATAACTCCAACTCCCTGCCTTTGGGGTCGGCGGCTGCGCCGACGCAGGCACGCACCACGTCCAGCCGCATCAAATCGATTTTCAGTGGTTCCATCGGCAACATGGTCGAGTGGTACGACTGGTACGTCTACGCCGCGTTTTCGCTGTACTTCGCCAAAGCCTTCTTCCCGAAAGGCGACACCACCGCTCAATTGCTCAATACCGCCGCGATCTTCGCCGTGGGCTTCCTGATGCGCCCGATCGGTGGCTGGCTGATGGGCCTGTATGCCGACAAAGTCGGGCGTAAAAAAGCCCTGATGGCCTCGGTCTACCTGATGTGCTTCGGCTCGCTGCTGATTGCCCTGAGCCCAGGCTATGAAATGATTGGTATCGGTGCGCCGATCCTGCTGGTATTCGCCCGTTTGCTGCAGGGGCTGTCGGTCGGTGGCGAGTACGGCACCTCCGCCACTTACCTCAGCGAGATGGCAACCAAGGAACGCCGTGGTTTCTACTCCAGCTTCCAGTATGTAACCCTGATCTCCGGCCAGCTCATCGCCCTGGCCGTGCTGATCGTGCTGCAACAGGTGCTGACCACCGAGCAGCTGTATGCCTGGGGCTGGCGCATCCCGTTCGCCATCGGCGCACTGTGCGCAGTGGTCGCGCTGTATCTGCGTCGTGGCATGGAAGAAACCGAGTCGTTCACCAAGAAGGAAAAAGCCAAGGAAAGCGCAATGCGCACCTTGATGCGCCATCCCAAGGAGCTGCTGACCGTGGTCGGCCTGACCATGGGCGGCACCCTGGCCTTCTACACCTACACCACCTACATGCAGAAATACCTGGTGAACACGGTCGGCATGAGCATTTCCGACTCCACCACCATCTCGGCGGCGACGCTGTTCCTGTTCATGTGCTTGCAACCCATCGTCGGCGGGCTGTCGGACAAAGTCGGACGTCGTCCGATCCTGATCGCCTTCGGCATCCTCGGCACGCTGTTCACCGTGCCGATCCTCACCACCCTGCACACCATCCAGAGCTGGTGGGGCGCGTTCTTCCTGATCATGGCGGCGCTGATCATCGTCAGCGGCTACACCTCGATCAACGCCGTGGTGAAGGCCGAGCTGTTCCCCACCGAAATCCGCGCCCTCGGCGTGGGCCTGCCGTACGCCCTGACCGTCTCGATCTTCGGCGGCACCGCTGAATACATCGCGCTGTGGTTCAAGAGCATCGGCATGGAGACCGGCTACTACTGGTATGTGACTGCATGTATTGCAGTGTCGCTGGTGGTCTATGTGACCATGAAGGACACGCGCAAGCACTCGCGCATTACTACGGACTAACGTTTCACCTGCAATGCAAAAGGGGCTGTGTCAGCAGATGACAGAGCCCCTTTTTTTGTTTTGAAAACCACCAACTGTGCAGTGCACTATGACCGCCTCCCAGAACTGCGCACCAGGAACCCCGGCCATGTCCGACGATATCCACTTCTACGAACCCGCCAACGGCCACGGCCTGCCCCATGACCCGTTCAATGCCATCGTCGGTCCACGGCCGATCGGCTGGATTTCGTCCCACGACAGCGAAGGCCGCCTGAACCTGGCGCCCTACAGTTTTTTCAACGCGTTCAACTACATTCCGCCGATCATCGGGTTTTCCAGTGTCGGGCGCAAAGACAGCCTGAACAACATCGAACAGACCGGCGAGTTTGTGTGGAACCTGGCGACCCGCCCGCTGGCCGAGCAGATGAACCAGAGTTGCGCCCCGGTATCACCCGAGGTGAATGAGTTCGAATTGTCCGGCCTGACGCCGGTCGCTTCCAAGATCGTGGGCGTGCCACGGGTGGGCGAGAGCCCGGTGTCGTTCGAGTGCAAGGTGACGCAGATCATTCAGCTTCAGCGCGCCGATAAGGCATTGGTGCCTAGCTGGCTGGTGCTGGGCGAGGTGGTCGCGGTGCACATTGCCAAGTGGTTGCTCAAGGACGGCATCTACGACACCGCCGCCGCCGAGCCGATTTTACGCGGTGGCGGCCCGGCGGATTACTTCCAGTTGGGCCCTGAGGCCCTGTTCAAGATGCATCGACCCAAGGCTTAGGATTCGGCAGCCCACGCCAACTGACCTTCTTCGTCGACATCGACCAACCGCTCCAATTGCAGGGTGGCCGCATCATCGGCGTCGGAGGCGGTCTTGAACGTCTGGCCATCAAGGATCTTGTGAAAGCGCGGTGCGCCCATGCCATCCAGTGCCTTGACGGCGACGGCGGCGCTGTAGCCACCCTCCCCCGGTACTACGGCGGAAACGGCTTCGTGGTGGGCAAATTGTTTACGTGCCATGTTGCAGGTCCTGGCCAATGGAAAAGTCGGCCATTCTAACCCTCAACCGGCCAGTTGCAGGTACTCGCCGTAGGCATGGGCGGCGGATGCATCGGTAAAGGTCTGGAAGTCCATGCTGCGGACCACCATGTCGTTCAACAGCTCGGTAAAGATCATCAAGGCCGGAGAATTGAAGTAGGCACTCATCGCCTGCTCGCTGCTCCAGAAGCCCGAGACCAGCCATACATCGGGATCGACCTGGGAATGCTGCAACGAGAATTGCAGGCAACCCTGAGCCTGACGGCCCGGTTCGATCAAACTGCTCAAGCGTGCACCGAGTTCGGTGCTGCACCCGGTGCGGGCGCGGATAAAGGCCATATGGCTCGCGGGAATGGGGGTGGACATGTTCGACTCTCCCGTTGAGAAGTGATGCTCGGCAAGCACTGTGAGGGCGTGTTGCCACAGGATCAAAGATAACGGCGCAAATGCGAGCGCGGTTAGTCAATTCCTGTCGGCTTATTGCACAATCCTGCGAGAAGCGTAGAGAGGACGTCTGGCGCAGCTGTTTTATTCCATTGGCCAACGCCTTGTTTCAGGGAGATGACAGGCGCTGCGATTGCCTGATTCACGATGCGCCGCAGGATCAGGCAAGGATTGTGCAGAATCGACGTAACACTTTTTGAAAAGCCGCCGCTAAGCTGAGCCCATCGAAGTAGCCAGTAGAGGACGCTCCATGTCGTCGCCCGAACATAAAGCCATCCCCCTCGATGCCGAGATGGAAAAGCAGCGCGCCGAACTGGCCAGCATCGTGCATCGGCACACCTGGGAGGACGGCTCCTACGGCACCGCCATCACCACCTTGTTCCTGAACCGCCACAACACGCCGCGTGACTTCATGCCGGTGTTGGTGGAGCCCGCCCTGTGCATCCTGGCCAGCGGCAGCAAGGAAGTGCGCCTTGCCGACGAGATCTTTGCCTACGACCCACTCAACTACCTGGTGTTCTCGGTGGCGATGCCGGTGGCCGGGCGGATCATCGAGGCCACCCCGGAAGACCCGAACCTGTCGGTGCGCATCAATATCGACCCGGCGCAGCTCACGGCCTTGATCGCGGAAGCAGGCCCGATGGGCGTGCCGTCGCGTCCGACCTCCCGTGGCATGTATGTCGACCGCATCGACGGCCAACTGCTCGACGCCGTGCTGCGTCTGGCGCGCCTGCTGGACTCGCCCAAAGACATCGCCATGCTGGCGCCGCTGATCAACCGCGAGATTCTTTATCGCCTGTTGCGGGGTCCACAGGGTTATCGCCTGTATGAAATCGCCGTGGCCAACAGTCAGAGCCATCGGGTCAGCCAGGCGATCAAATGGTTGAACGGCAACTACGAGCAACCGCTGCGCATCGACGATCTGGCCAAGGAAGTGAACCTGAGCGTCTCGACCCTGCACCACCGCTTCAAGGCCATCACCGCCATGAGCCCGTTGCAGTACCAGAAGCAACTGCGCTTGCAGGAAGCCCGGCGGTTGATGATTGCCGAAGGGTTGGAGGCGTCGGCGGCCGGGTATCGCGTGGGATATGAAAGCCCGTCGCAGTTCAGCCGCGAGTACAGTCGGTTGTTTGGGGCGCCGCCCCTCAGAGATTTGGCCCGGCTGCGCCAGAGCATTTAGTCGAGAGTGCGCGGCAGTTGCAGGGTCACCCGCAACCCACCCTCACGCAAATTCTGCAAACTCACTTCGCCGCCATGGCTATGGGCAATGTTGCGCGCAATCCCCAGTCCCAGCCCGTAGCCCTGTTGCTGCCCGGCCAGGCGGAAGTGCGGTTCGAACACCTGCTCCAGGCGTTGCTCGGGCACGCCGGGGCCTTCGTCATCCACATGCAGGATAAATTCCACGCCATCGTCTTCGATGCGCAGATGGGCGTTCTGGCCGTACTTCAACGCGTTGTCGATCAGGTTGCCGATGCATCGCTTGAGCGCCAGCGGCTTGCCCGGATACGTCGTCAACGCCCGCCCATGCTGGGTCACGCGCCCATTGCCGTTCGGCGCCAAATAAGGCTCCACCAGGCAGTCGAGCACATGGTTCAGGTCGACCGGCTCGATATTTTCGTGGATATCCGTGTCTTTCACGCATTGCAGCGCGCCCTTCACCAACAACTCCAGCTCATCCAGGTCGCGGCCGAACTTGGTTTGCAGGTTCTCGTCTTCCAGCAATTCCACACGCAGGCGCAGGCGGGTGATCGGTGTGCGCAAGTCGTGGGAAATCGCGCTGAACAACTGGCTGCGCTCGGTCAGGTAACGGCTGATGCGCTCGCGCATGGCATTGAACGCCCGCCCCACTTCCACCACTTCGCTGCCGCCACCTTCGGCCACCGGCTCTACGTCGGCGCCCAGCGACATGTCCCGCGCGGCCCGCGCCAAGCGCTTGAGAGGGCGACTTTGCCAGTGCACCAGCAGGCCGATGAACAGCAACAGGAAGCCGCTGGTCAGCACGATAAACCACACCTGCTGCGACGGCAGGCCTTGTTCTTCCAGACTGGTGTAGGGCTCGGGCAACAGCGAGGCGATGTACAACCATTCGCCGGGCGCGAGCTGGATCTGAGTGACCAGCACCGGCGGGTTCACCGGTTCCAGGGTCAACGCGTAGTGGGCCCATGAACGCGGCAATTCATCGAGTTTCAGGCCGGCATTGAAGATGCGCAGGTCTTCGGCGCTGACGAACTCCACCGAGATATGCACATCGGCGCCGAGGGTTTGTTTCAGCACTTCATCGACCGCTTCGAGCACCGCCTGTTTACGCGGAGTCTGCGGCAGGATGGCCATGTCCAGAGGACGATCATTGAGGGTCACGACGAAACGCGTGCCGCCCATGCTGCGCAATTGATCGAGGACCAACGGACGGTAGGCCACCGGCAACGAACGGAAATAACTCACGCTGGCGGTCATCGAATGCGCCAGGCTGCGGGCGCTGGTGACCAGGCCTTCGAGCTGGGTGGCGCGCAACTGCGAGACCCAGATCACGCTGGACAGCGCCTGGGCAAACAACACTGCCAGCAACGTCAGCAGCAGCATACGCCCCAGCAACGAACGGGGCACCGGGAAGCGGCGGCGGCGCTCAGTCAGATGTTCAGTGGGCATTGCCGGCAACCACGCTGGCTGCCAGTTGATAACCGCTGCCGCGCACGGTACGGATCAGCCTCGGGGGTTTTTCAGTGTCGCGCAGGCGTTGGCGCAAGCGGCTGACGGCCATGTCGACGATACGGTCCAGCGGCATCAGGTCACGGCCACGGGTGGCGTTGCCGATGGTGTCGCGGTCGAGGATCTGTTGCGGATGGTCGAGAAACAATTTGAGCAGGGCGAAATCGGCCCCGGAAAGGATCACTTCCTCGCCATCCACATGGAACAGGCGGTGGCTGATCATATCCAGGCGCCATTCATCGAACACCAACACTTCGCCACCACTGCTGCGCTCCTGGCCAAACTGGCAGCGACGCAACAGGGCTTTGATCCGCGCCTGCAACTCGCGGGGGCTGAAAGGCTTGCCGATGTAATCGTCGGCGCCCAGCTCCAGGCCGATCACGCGGTCGGCCTCGTCGGAACTGGCGGTCAGCATGATGATCGGCACCTGCGCCTGGCGCGGGTGCTGGCGGATCCAGCGGCAAAGGCTGAAACCGTCTTCGTCCGGCAACATCACATCGAGGATGACCAAGTCGCACGGCGCCTCGTTCATCGCCTGGCGGAACCCCGCGCCATCCGGCACGCCACGCACCTGGAAACCGGCGCGACTGAGGTAGGTCTGCAGCAATTCGCGGATTTCCTGGTCGTCGTCGACGAGGAGAATCGATTTACTGATTACGCTCACGGGGTCCTCCTTGTTGTTATAAGTGTTGCAGGTCAGGCAAACGCCTGTTCCAACGCGACGCCGGCCCCGGTCAACCCGGAATACGGCGCGGTTACCAACCACACCGGAATGCCCTTGAAGTAGTCACTCATGCAGCCTTTGTCGCTAAAACTCTTGGCGAAACCACTGTTGATAAAGAAGTCGGCAAACCTCGGTATCACCCCACCCACGATGTACACGCCACCGCGTCCACCGGTGGTCAGCACATTGTTGCCGGCGACGCGGCCCAGCCAGATGCTGAACTGGTCCAATACCTCCATCGCCACCGGGTCGCCGGCCAGGCCTGCGGCCGTGATGGCCTCGGGGGTTTCCAGTACCGGCGTGTGGCCGTCGACCGCGCAAATGGCACGGTACAAACGCGGCAACCCGCCACCGCTCAAGGCGGTTTCGGCGCTGACGTGGCCGATCTCAGTGTAGATGTGCTGCCACAGCTGGGTTTCACGCGGGCTGCTCAGGGGCAGGTCGACATGCCCGCCCTCCCCCGGCAACGCCGCAAAACGACCTGCGCCGAGGTCCAGCAGCGTCCCGACACCCAGGCCAGTGCCAGGGCCAATCACTACCGCCGGGCGCAACGGCTCCGGCGTACCCTCGCAAACCACACGGAATTCGTCGGGCTTGAGGCGGGTCATGCCCAGGGCCATGGCCGAGAAGTCATTGACCAGCAGCAGTTCATCGACCTGCAACGTCTTGCAAAACGCAGTCTTGCTCAGGCGCCAGTGGTTGTTGGTGAATTTAAATTCATCGCCGCTCACCGGTCCGGCCACCGACAGGCACACCGCACCGATGTCGCCGATTTGCAGGCCTTCCTCGTTGAGGTAAACCTTGATCGCGTCTTCAGGGCTGGAGTGATCCGCCGTGGCATGCACGCGGATCGAATGCAGTTCCTGATCGCGCCACAACGCGAAACGGGCGTTGGTGCCCCCGATATCACCGACCAGCGCAAGCTTCACTTAAGCGTCTCCAAGGCAGAGGTAAAGGCGCTGGCGCCCTGCTCTGCAGAGCTTGCGGCCAAGCGCATAAATGCAAACAGCTCGCGACCGGCCCCCACGTTATTACCCAACAGGCCCGTGGCAGGCGCGCGCGCTGCAAACTCATCGGCGTCCACCTTAAGCTCCAAGGTGCCCTTCACGCCATCCACGCGAATGATATCGCCATCGCGCACCCGCGCCAGCGGCCCGCCGCTCTGGGCTTCGGGGTTGACGTGAATCGCGGCGGGGATCTTACCCGACGCGCCGGACATGCGCCCGTCTGTTACCAGTGCGACTTTGAAGCCACGGTCCTGCAACACACCGAGGAACGGCGTCATCTTGTGCAATTCGGGCATGCCATTGGAGCGCGGGCCCTGGAAGCGCATGACGGCGACGAAGTCTTTTTCCAACTGGCCGGCCTTGAACGCGTCGGCCAGGTCTTGCTGGTCCTGGAACACCATCGCCGGTGCTTCAACAATCTGGTGCTCCGGCGCCACGGCCGAGACTTTCATCACGCCGCGACCGAGGTTGCCTTCCATCACGCGCAAGCCGCCTTCCGGCGAGAACGCACGGGCCACCGGGCGCAGGATGCTTTCGTCGAGGCTTTCGATAGGGCCGTCGCGCCAGATCAATTCGCCATCGACCAGGAAGGGTTCCTGGGTGTAGCGGCTCAGGCCCTTACCGGCCACAGTGTTGACGTCTTCGTGGAGCAGGCCGGCTTCGAGCAGTTCGCGGATCAGGAACGACATGCCGCCCGCCGCCTGGAAGTGGTTGATGTCGGCCTTGCCGTTTGGATACACGTGGGACAGGGTCGGCACCACCTCGGAGAGGTCGGCCATGTCGTCCCAGGTGAGGATGATGCCCGCCGACATGGCGATGGCCGGCATGTGCAGGGTGTGGTTGGTCGAACCGCCGGTGGCGTTGAGGGCGATGATGGAGTTGACGATGGATTTCTCGTCGACGATCTCGCCGATCGGCATGAAGCTGCCGTTGGCTTTGGTCAGGCGCGTGACCTGGTGCGCGGCTTCGCGGGTCAGCGCATCGCGCAGCGGTGTGTACGGGTTGACGAAAGAGGCGCCCGGCAAGTGCAGGCCCATCACTTCCATCAGCAGCTGGTTGGTGTTGGCGGTGCCGTAGAAGGTGCAGGTGCCGGGGCTGTGGTAGGACTTCATTTCCGATTCCAGCAGCTCTTCGCGGGTGGCCTTGCCTTCGGCGTAGCGCTGGCGCACGTCGGCTTTCTGCTTGTTGGAGATGCCCGACGGCATCGGCCCGCCCGGCACGAAGATCATCGGCAGGTGGCCGTAGCGCAACGCGCCCATCATCAGGCCGGGGACAATCTTGTCGCAGATGCCCAGCATCAGCGCGGCATCAAACATGTTGTGGGACAGCGCTACCGCCGTGGACATGGCAATGACTTCACGGCTGAGCAGGCTCAACTCCATGCCAGGCTCGCCCTGGGTCACGCCGTCGCACATCGCGGGGGTGCCGCCGGCGAACTGGCCGACCGAGCCAACTTCGCGCAAGGCTTTCTTGATTTGTTCAGGGAAATGCTCGTACGGCTGGTGCGCCGAGAGCATGTCGTTATATGACGAAACAATTGCCACGTTGGCGGCATTCATCATGCGCAGACTATTTTTATCTTCAGTGCCGCAACCGGCCACGCCGTGGGCGAAGTTGGCGCATTGCAGCTTGCCGCGCATCGGACCGTCGATGGCTGCACCGCGAATGAGCGCAAGGTAGGCCTCGCGGGTGGCGCGGCTGCGGGCGATAAGCCGTTCGGTGACCTCAAGAACGCGGGGATGCATGTGTAGAACTCCAGGCTAACGGATGTGGCGACCTGAGTGTCTATGCTGATCAAACGCCCGCAGCGCATGGGATGGCAGGGAGTCGTTTGGATCATCGGACCAGTTGATTCAGGTCACTCGTTGTAGATTGAACAAAATATTGCCACTAAAAAGGCTTGTTTTCTATTTTTATGCGAATAATCTTGTAATTCTTACAACAAATCGACGACAGGCACTTTCCAATGACTCTTCGTATCGCAATCAATGGTTTTGGCCGTATCGGCCGTAATGTCCTGCGCGCACTGTATACCCAAGGCTACCGCCAGGATTTGCAGATCGTCGCCATCAACGATCTGGGCGACAGTTCGATCAACGCCCACCTGCTCAAATACGACACCGTGCATGGCACTTTCGACGCAGAGGTCGCCCACGATCAGGAAAGCCTGACCGTCAATGGTGACCGGATTGCCGTCAGCGCCATTCGCAACCCCGCCGACCTGCCGTGGGCTGCGCACAAGATCGACGTGGTGTTCGAATGCACCGGTCTGTTCACCGACCGTGACAAGGCTGCCGCCCATATTACCGCTGGTGCGCGCAAGGTGATCATCTCGGCACCGGCCAAGGGCGCGGACGCTACCGTGGTCTACGGTGTGAACCACGACATTCTGCGCCAATCCCACCAGATCATCTCCAACGCGTCGTGCACCACTAACTGCCTGGCGCCTGTGGCGCAAGTGCTGCACCGCGAGCTGGGCATCGAAAGTGGCCTGATGACCACGATTCACGCCTACACCAACGACCAGAACCTGACCGACGTCTACCACACCGACCCGTACCGTGCGCGTTCGGCCACTCAGAACATGATCCCGAGCAAGACCGGCGCAGCTGAAGCCGTCGGCCTGGTGCTGCCGGAACTGGCGGGCAAGTTGACCGGCATGGCGGTGCGTGTACCGGTGATCAACGTGTCGCTGGTGGACCTCACCGTGCAGTTGAAGAAAGAAGCCACTGCCGAACAGGTCAATGCGTTGCTCAAGGATGCCAGCCAGCATTCCAAGATCCTTGGTTACAACACCTTGCCGCTGGTTTCCAGCGACTTCAACCACAACCCGTTGTCGTCGATCTTCGACGCCAATCACACCAAGGTCAGTGGCAAGTTGCTGAAAGTGTTGGCTTGGTATGACAACGAGTGGGGCTTCTCCAACCGTATGTTGGATAACTGCCTGGCGCTGTGTAACGCCGAATAACCCTCACGGGAAAAGGCTCACAGAAATAGCTACTTGCCATTTGAGTTGATGATAAGCATTATCATTAACTGCAAATCGGTCTGGTATCACTGTGAGCCAATCTCGCTTCAACCACGTTTTTCTCACCCAACGGGTGGTTCTGCTTCGCACCTTGCAGCGGATGGTGAATAACCACAGCACCGCCGAGGACCTGTTGCAGGAAACCTACCTGCGCGTGACTCGGGCCCTGAGCGAGCGGCCGATCGACCACCTTGAACCTTTTGTCTATCAGACGGCACGCAACCTGGCGCTGGATCATCTGCGCGCGCGCAGGATCCAGGCCCGCACGCTGCAGGAAGATGTTCCGCTGGACGTTCTGCAAAGCGTCGCGGCTCCCATCAGCACCCCCGAAGATGCCACCCAGGCCGAGCAAATGCTTGAAGCCTTGAGCGTCAGCCTGGGCCAGTTGAGCGCCCGCCAACAGCAGATCTTCATCCTCAGCCGCCTGCATGGTTGCAGCTACCAGGAGATTGCCGATCAGTTGGAAGTGTCCTTGAGCACCGTGCAAAAGGAACTCAAATTGATCATGGCCATCTGTGTAGGTGTGGCCGAACGGCTGGATCGGCCTTAAGCTTCACCCGAAAGAAGCGTCGACCCAGGCTGTAGGAAAGTTGAATAGAACGTGGCGAAGACCCGAGGAACACCGTGACGGACCCGAATAAACTGCAGCCCCATGAGCTGGCTCATGAGGTGTTGCAAGACACGGCTATGGATCAAGCCCTCGACTGGCTGATCGCCTTGCAGTGCCCGCAACCCGGGCAGCAAGCCGAATTCGAAGCCTGGCTGGCCAGCGATCCCGCCCACGTTCATGCTTTCGCCAAGGCCCAGGCCGCCTGGGGTGGCGCGCCGGTGCACAGTGCCGCCGTCGCACTGGCGGTACCGCGCAAACCCAGCGCCTGGCGCCGCATCAAACCGCATTGGAAACCACTGGCTACCGCCGCCGTGCTGCTGATCGGCCTGTTCAGCTTCAGCAACCTGCCGGTACGCCTGCAAGCCGACCACCTCACCGTGGTGGGCGAACGCCAGCGCCTGCAACTGGACGACGGCTCCAAGGTGCTGCTGAACACCAACTCAGCGTTTTCCAGCAGCATCAAGGACCACCAGCGCATCGCCCGCCTGTACCAAGGCGAGGCGTTTTTCGAAATCGTGCCCAGCCACGGCCTGCCCCTGGAAATCGACGCCGGCCCCGTGCGCGCCAGCGTGCGCGATACGGCGTTTGCCGTGCGTTACCTGAATGGCGAAGCTCAGGTGCAAGTGCAACGCGGCGATGTCGACCTGAGCAACACCTTCGATGATGCCCGCGTGCGCCTGAGCGCCGGTGAAAGCATCCGCATCGGGCCCAAGGGCTTCGGCCAGCCGGCCAAGCTGGACACCAACAAGGACCTGGCCTGGGTGCAAGGACGACTGATCTTCGAAAACTGCCCGATGAGCGAAGTGCTCGCCGAGTTGCGTCGCTATTACCCTGGCTGGATCGTCAACACCAATGACCAACTCGCCAGCGTTGCCGTCACCGGCAATTATCGCCTCGACCAGCCCCTGGACGTGGTGCGATCCCTGGCCCACATCACCTCGGCCAAGCTGTCGGAATACCCGGCGCTGGTGATCTTGAACTAAATGAGAATTATTTTTACTCGATAGCTGTGGGTGGTACGTCTCGTCTTAGCCAATGCAACTGATTCCTATTTGTCTCAGTTTGCAACTATAAGATTCGTACCCGGAGCGCTCTCGATGTCCTCTTGTTTCAAACGCCGGTCCTCTTCGCCCGTCCTGTCCTTGCTGACGGCCGCCATTCTGCTGGCCGGTGCGCCAGTGATGAGCGCCACCGCCGCCGAACCTGCTGCGCGCAGTCACGGCAACTACAACTTCAGCATCGAGCAGCAATCGCTGGTCTCGGCCCTCAACGCTTTTACCGCGGTGACCGGTTGGCAAGTCGGCCTGCCCGCTGAATTGGGCCAGGGTGTGTCGTCCCCTGGCGTGCGCGGCCCGCTGCCGCCGGAAAAAGCCCTGGACCGACTGTTGGTGGGGACCAACCTGAGCTATCGCAAACTGGGCAGCAACAACATCGTCCTGGAAAAACGCGCAGCGGGCAGCACCCTCAACCTGCAGCAGGTGACCATCAGCGCCACCCGCAACGAGCAGGACGTGAGCACCGTACCGAGCACCGTCAGCGTGCATGACCGCGAAGAGCTGGACCGCCAGAACGTCAACACCATCCGCGAGCTGGTGCGCTATGAGCCCGGCGTTTCGGTCGGTGGCGCCGGCACCCGTGCCGGTAACGCCGGCTTCAACATTCGCGGCATCGACGGCGACCGCATCCTCACTCAGGTCGATGGCGTGGAAGTGCCGGACAACTTCTTCAACGGCCCCTACGCCAAGACCCGTCGCAACTACGTCGACCCGGAAATCGTCAAGCGCGTCGAGATCCTGCGCGGTCCGGCCTCGGCCCTGTACGGTAGCAGCGCCATTGGCGGCGCAGTGAGTTACTTCACCCTCGACCCGGACGACATCATCAAGCCCGGCCAGGACGTCGGCGCCCGTCTCAAGACCGGCTACAGCTCCGCCGATGAAAGCTGGCTGACCTCCGGCACCTTCGCTGGTCGCGTACAGGACTTCGACGGTTTGCTGCACCTGAGCCAGCGCAATGGCCACGAAATGGAGTCCTACGACGGCAACAACGCCACCGGCCTGGCCCGTACCGGCGCCAACCCGGAAGACGCGCGCACCACCAACATCCTGGCCAAGCTGGGCTGGAATTACGGCGACGACAATCGCCTTGGCCTGACGTATGAGAAGTACAAGGACGATCGCGACACTAACCAGAAGAACGCCATAGGCGGGCCGTTCAACACCGGTGCCCCTGTCTCCCCCAACCTGTACCGCGCACGCTCGGGCAACGACACCATCACCCGTGAGCGCTTCGGCCTGGAAAACAGCTTCGCGCTCGAATCGCCGATTGCCGACCGCATCAAGACCAGCCTCAACTATCAGATTGCCAAGACCGACCAGACCACCGCCGAGATCTACCAGGCCGGCCGTCGCGTGCTGCGGACCCGCGATACGCTCTACCAGGAAAAACAATGGGTATTCGACGCCCAGCTGGACAAGGCCTTCAGCCTCGGTGACACCGATCACCAAGTGACCTACGGCACCACCCTCAAGCAGCAGAAAGTCACCGGTTCCCGTGAAGGTGCCGCCACCTGCCTGGCCGTCGGCAGTGGCTGTACCGCCATCGGCGCCCCCAGCCCGTCTGCCACAGACAGCGTGAGAAAGGCCAGCGACTTCCCGGACCCGACCATCAACACCTATTCGCTGTTTGCCCAGGATCAGATCGCCTGGAACAACTGGACCTTCCTGCCCAGCGTTCGCTATGACTACACCCAGCTCAAACCCAAGCTGACCGAGGACTTCCTCAACGCCACCGACCCGAACCGGATCTACCCACACGACGACGACACCAAGACCTGGCACCGTGTTTCGCCGAAATTCGGCCTGACCTACGCGCTGACAGACCACTACACCTGGTTCGGCCAATACGCCGAAGGCTTCCGCACGCCATCAGCCAAGGCCCTGTACGGCCGCTTTGAAAATATCCAGCAAGGGTACGTGGTCGAGCCAAACCCAAGCCTCAAGCCGGAAACCAGCAAAGGCATCGAGACCGGGATTCGCGGTAACTTCGACGCGGGTAACTTCGATGTCGCGGTGTTCTACAACAAGTACAAAGACTTCATCGACGAGGACAACACCTCCGTCGCCCCGACCGGCACGATCTTCCAGCCGTTCAACATCAAGCGCGCCACCATCAAGGGCATCGAAGCCAAGGGCCGCATGAACCTGGACGCGTTTGGCGCGCCCCAAGGCCTGTACACCCAAGGTGCGGTGGCGTACGCCTATGGCCGCAACGACGAGACCGGCGAGCCCCTCAACAGTGTCAACCCGCTCAAGGGCGTGTTCGGTCTGGGTTACGACCAGGAACAATACGGCGCGTTGGTCAGTTGGACACTGGTCAAGAAACAGAACCGCGTCGACAGCACCACCTTCTTCTCGCCAGACGGCGACAAGTCCAAGGGCCCGTTCAAGACCCCAGGCTTTGGCATCGTCGACCTGACCGGCTTCTACAAAGTCACCAACGACGTGACCCTCAACGGCGGCCTCTACAACCTGACCGACAAGAAGTACTGGAACTGGGACGACGTGCGCAGCTACGACGGCGTCGGCGAAGCCGGCGTGACCTCCCCGGCCAACCTCGACCGCCTGACCCAGCCGGGTCGCAACTTTGCGATAAACGTGATCTGGGACATCTGATCCGCCCTACTCACCTCGTCGAAATGTCATCGACGAGGTGAGGATTTTTTACTGTGCCGCGTCTTCTTGTTCGTCTAGTTGATAACAGCTCTCTTTAGGGCACCCAGGCGCTCCCCTTCTCAAGGACTTTTTCATGACCGCTTCTCCAACCGCAGAACGCCCAAGCCTACGCTCCCAGCGCCTGAACCAGATCACCAACGAGCCACATACCAAACTCGACGCCCTGGTCAAAGCCCACGCGCCGTTCGAAACCCAGGCCAATTTCGCGCGTTTCGTGGTCGCGCAGTACCTGTTCCAGTCGGAATTGGTGGCGCTGTACAACGATGCCGAGCTGATCAAGATCGTGCCTGACCTGGCAGAGCGTTGCCGCGCCGAAGCCGCCAAACTGGACCTGGGCGACCTCGACACCGAAGTGCCTGCACCGGTCGCCGGTGCCGTGAAAAACCCGAGCAAAGCCGAAGCCTTGGGCTGGCTGTTCGTGTCCGA
This sequence comes from Pseudomonas sp. IPO3749, assembly GCF_013386605.1. Classification (NCBI taxonomy): domain Bacteria; kingdom Pseudomonadati; phylum Pseudomonadota; class Gammaproteobacteria; order Pseudomonadales; family Pseudomonadaceae; genus Pseudomonas; species Pseudomonas sp. IPO3749. Next base: position 44,007 of record NZ_JACARN010000077.1, read on the forward strand.
AGGCTCCAAGCTGGGCGCTGCGTTCCTGATCAAGCGCGCCGTGGGCCTGGGCCTGAGCGAAACCTTCGGTGCCCGCCACCTGGGCGAACCGGCCGGTGGTCGTGCCGAAGGCTGGAAGCGCTTCACCCGCACGCTCGACGGCCTGGAGTTCAGCGCTGAAGAAGAAGCCGCCGTGGAAAAAGGCGCAATCGACGCGTTTGTACGCTTCACCGTCTTGCTGGAACAAGCGTACGCTAGCGCCCCTGAACTGGCCTGATACCCTGTAGGAGCGGCTACGTCCGCTCCTGCTTCCTCGACTCTGTAAATCGCTCCCATGACCGGCAAAACCCAATCCACCTCGAAGATCGCCCGGATCCTCTTCGGCCTGCTGGCCTACGTCAGCCTGGGCATCGGGCTGGTGGCGATTGTCGTGCCGGGTTTGCCCACCACCGAATTCATTCTGCTCGCCGCCTGGGCCGCCACCAAAAGCTCACCGCGCCTCAGCGCCTGGCTGGAAAACCACCGGCTGTTCGGGCCCATCCTGTTCAACTGGCGCAACGGCAAGATCATCGCCCGCCGCGCCAAAGTCAGTGCCACGGTAAGCATGCTGTTGTGCGCCATCCTGATGCTGGTGATGCTTGATCACGGCTGGCCGATCTACCTGGCGATCGCCGGGATGAGCCTGGGCAACCTGTGGATCTGGTCACGCCCGGAACGGCTCGCAGCGCCCGTATAACGGCGCGTGTAGGGTTTTTCCTACCGCTCATCGCCTCTCTCTCATGAATTGATTCATGACGCCGATGTTTCAGACATAGCGCTGAATGGACTTGGCCTGCACTGCGTGCTTTCCAACAAGTCCATTCGTGAGTGAACCTATGTTCGACACCCTCTCCATTCGCTTGAAAATCGTGCTGCTGTCAGGCCTTTGCCTCTTGGGGGTCATCGCACTGATCATCAGCATCAACCTCTACGAAACCAATCAGAACGATCAACTGATCAGCGATTCAAGCTCGCGAATGCTCACTAACAGCGTGCAGAACCTGCTGCAATCCAAAGCCGCCGAACAGGCCGTGCAGTTGCAGAAAACCTTTGGCGAAAACCTGTTGGTGGTGACGGCCCTTGCCGACCAGGTCAAGGACCTGCGCGCCCTGGCCGCCAAGCGTTCACTGGAGCCTGGCGCCTTGCGGGAAGAACTCAACCAGAGCCTCAAGACCACCTTCGAACGCAACAGCAAGGTGCTGGGTATCTGGCTGTCATTCGAGCCCAATGGACTGGATGGCAAGGACAGCGAATTCGTCGACGACAAGGCCCGCGTGTCCAACGAAAAAGGCCGTTTCTCCAGCTACTGGAGCCGCGCCGGCGGTGAAGGCCTGAACACCATCATGGTCGAGGAAGACCTGACCAAGACCACCCCCAACCTCAGCGGCACGCCCTACAACATCTGGTACACCTGCCCACGGGACACGCGCAAGGTTTGCCTGCTGGATCCCTACGCCGATGAAGTGGCCGGCAAGCAGATGCTGATGACCACCATTGCCTTGCCGCTGATCGTGGACGGCAAAGTCATCGGCGTGGTGGGTATCGACATCGCCCTCAACACCCTGCAGGCCGTGACGGACGCGGCGCAAAAAGAACTGTTCGACGGCGCGGCGCATCTGGAGATCCTGTCCAGCACCGGCCTGATCGCAGCCTATAGCGGCCAGCCGGACAAGGTTGGCAAAAACCTGATCGACACCCTCGGCGCCGAAGGCAAGGAAATCGTGCAGTTGCTGGCCGGCGACTCGTCCATGATCCGCGAGCAGGAGGACACCATCCGCGCCGTGTACCCGGTCAAGCCGATTGCCGATGCAAAATCCTGGGGCGTGGTGATCAAGCTACCCAAGAACGTGATGCTGGCTGACACCTTGAAGCTGCAAGACGTGCTCGACAAAGCCCAGGCCGCCGGTACGCTCAAGGCCTTGCTGGTCGGCGCCGCCGCCGCGCTGCTGGGTTTGCTGCTGATCTGGCTGACCGCCACTGGCGTAACTCGCCCAATCAACAGCGTGGCCGCCATGCTCAAGGACATCGCCAGCGGCGACGGTGACCTCACTCAACGCCTGGCCTACACCAAGAAGGATGAACTCGGAGAGCTGGTCAACTGGTTCAACCGCTTCCTCGACAAGCTGCAACCGACCATCGCCCAGATCAAGCAAAGCATCACCGAAGCCCGTGGCACCGCCGATCAATCCTCCGCCATCGCGCGCCAGACCAGCGAAGGCATGCAGGTGCAGTTCCGCGAGATCGACCAGGTGGCCACGGCCTCCAACGAAATGAGCGCGACTGCCCACGATGTCGCCAACAGCGCCTCCAATGCTGCCAGCGCGGCGCGGGGTGCGGATCAGTCGGCGCGCGAAGGCATGTCGATCATCGAGCAGAGCACCCGCGACATCACCACCCTGGCCGAAGAAGTCAGCAAGGCCGTGGGCGAAGTCGAAGCCTTGGCGGTCAACAGCGAGCAGATTGGTTCGGTGCTGGAAGTGATCCGCAGCATCGCCGAGCAGACCAACCTGCTGGCGCTGAACGCCGCCATCGAAGCGGCACGCGCCGGGGAAAGCGGGCGTGGTTTTGCGGTGGTGGCCGACGAAGTGCGCAACCTGGCCAAGCGCACCCAGGACTCCGTGGAGGAAATCCGCCTGGTGATCGAACGCATCCAGAGCGGCACCCGCGGCGTGGTGGCAACCATGCATTCAAGCCAGAGCCAGGCCCAGAGCAATGCCGGGCAGATCCATCAAGCGGTGCAGGCCTTGGGCAAGATCAGCGACGCGGTGACCGTGATCAGCGACATGAACCTGCAAATCGCCAGCGCCGCCGAACAACAGAGCGCCGTGGCCGAAGAGGTCAACCGCAACGTCTCGGCGATCCGCACCGTGACCGAAACCCTCACCGGCCAGGCCACCGAGTCGGCGGCCATCAGCAGCCAACTCAATGCGTTGGCCAGCCAGCAGATGAAGCTGATGGATCAGTTCAGGGTCTGACTCGGTTCCAAAACCACAGAGATACTTGTGGGAGCCCGCTCCCACATTTGGATCACCTTGGCCTTAGAGACCTGGCCAGGCCTGTACGAACGCAGTCACATCTTCTTTAGCCGCCGTACGCGGTGGATTCTGCGGCGTGCCCAGGTAAAGGAAGCCAATCACTTCCTCATCTGCTGTCAGCCCCAGGCCTTTGGCGACATGGGCCGAATAGGACAACTCGCCAGTGCGCCACACGGCGCCAATTCCCTGGGCATACGCCGCCAGCAGGATGCCGTGGGCCGCACAGGCGGCGGCCAGCAATTGCTCGGATTTCGGCACCTTGAAGTGTTCCTGCAAACGGGCAATCACCACCACCACCAACGGCGCACGCAACGGGCCGTTCTGGGCCTTGTCGATGGCGGCTTGTGGCGCATCGGCGTCTTGCAGGCGCGCAGCCTCGGCCAACAGCGTGCCCATTTGCTCACGGGCAGCACCTTCAACGGTGAGGAAGCGCCAAGGGCGCAATTGGCCGTGGTCGGGCGCGCGCATGGCGGCGGCGAACAGCACGTCGCGCTGCTCCTGGGTCGGCGCCGGTTCCAGCAGACGCGGCACGGAAACACGGTTGAGCAAAGCGTCGAGAGCCTGCATTGGCCACCTCCAGAGAAAAATGTGCGGCCATTCTAGCGGGAATACATCGCCATCCACCAAACGATAATTGCTCTTATTCATTCGGCCCTGCCCTGTTAGACTTTGCGACCTTATTTTCAGCCTTCGCGCCAGGAAACTCGATGTTCCGTCTGCTTTTCCGCCTATCCGCAGCCGTGTTGGCCTTGAGCCTGACTGCCTGCGATGACGCGCCACGTTTCACCAAGGCCGAGCCGGGTGAATCACGGGCGGGCGGCGCTGCGACAGTGAACAAGCGCGACCAGAATGCATTTTCCCTGCCTTCGGCCAACCTGTCGCCCACCCGGCGCCTGGATTTCAGCGTGGGTAACAGCTTCTTTCGCAGCCCCTGGGTGATCGCGCCGTCCACCACCACCGCGCGTGATGGACTTGGCCCGCTGTTCAACACCAATGCCTGCCAGAACTGCCATATCAAGGATGGCCGTGGGCACCCGCCATTACCCGACGCACCGAATGCAGTGTCGATGCTGGTGCGCCTGTCGATTCCGGATGCGGCGCCCTATGCCAAGCTCATCGAACAGGTCGGCGTGGTGCCCGAGCCGGTCTACGGCGGTCAGTTGCAGGATATGGCTGTGCCGGGCGTGCAGCCTGAAGGCAAGGTGCGGGTCGACTACACACCGGTCAACGTGACGTTCAAGGACGGCACGGTGGTCGAGCTGCGCAAGCCGGACCTGCAGATCACCCAGCTCGGTTACGGCCCGATGCATCCGGATACACGCTTCTCCGCACGCATCGCCCCACCCATGATCGGCCTGGGCCTGCTCGAAGCCATCAGCGACGCCGATATCCTGCGCAACACCGACCCGAAGACCGCCGACCAGGAAGCCATCGTCGGCCGTGCCAATTGGGTCTGGGACGACGCCCAGCAAAAAACCGTGCTTGGGCGTTTTGGCTGGAAAGCCGGGCAACCCAACCTCAATCAACAAAATGTTCACGCGTTTTCTGGTGATATGGGCCTCACCACCTCTTTGAGACCCTTCGATGACTGCACCGATGCCCAAGTCGCCTGCAAACAGGCCCCCAACGGCAATGGCCCCGATGGCGAGCCGGAAGTCAGCGACAACATCCTGCGCCTGGTGCTGTTCTACACCCGCAACCTCGCCGTGCCAGCGCGCCGTGGCGTCAACACGCCGCAGGTGCTGGCCGGCAAGAACCTGTTCTACCAGGCCGGTTGCCAAGGCTGTCACACGCCCGCGTTCACCACGGCGGCCAATGCCGCTGAACCTGAGCTGGCCAACCAAGTGATCCGCCCCTACAGCGACCTGCTGCTGCACGACATGGGCGAAGGCCTGGCCGACAACCGCAGCGAATTCAAAGCCAGTGGCCGCGACTGGCGCACGCCGCCGTTGTGGGGCATTGGCCTGACGCAAACCGTGAGTGGCCACACCCAGTTCTTGCATGACGGCCGCGCCCGCAACCTGCTGGAGGCCGTGCTGTGGCACGGCGGTGAAGCACAAGCGGCGCAGCAGCATGTGTTGTCCTTTAATGCCGAGCAGCGCGCTGCGTTGCTGGCGTTCCTGAATTCTTTATAAGCTTCGCCCCAATTACAGAAGGGAGCTCGACATGTTCCGTCCCAAGTTGTTGTTCACCAGCCTGGCCGCCCTCGCCCTCGGTGCCTGCTCGCCGCAAGACCCGCAAGCGGTGACCTCGGCGGCCATCGCCAAGCAAGTGATCCTGCCCACCTACAGCCGTTGGGTCGAAGCCGACCGCCAACTGGCCGTCAGCGCCCTGGCCTACTGCCAAGGCAAAGAGAGCCTGGACACCGCCCGCGCCGACTTCCTGCACGCGCAAAAGGCCTGGGCCGAGCTGCAACCGCTGTTGATCGGCCCGCTGGCCGAGGGCAACCGTTCGTGGCAGGTGCAGTTCTGGCCGGACAAGAAGAACCTGGTCGGCCGCCAGGTCGAGCAACTGGTCGCCAGCCAGCCGCAGATCGATGGCGCCGCCCTGGCCAAGTCCAGCGTGGTGGTGCAAGGCCTGTCGGCCTACGAATACATCCTCTACGACGCCAAGACCGACATCGCCGACGACGCGCAAAAAGCCCGTTACTGCCCACTGCTGGTGGCCATCGGCGACCGTCAAAAAGCCCTGGCCGAAGAGATCCTGGCCAGCTGGAACAGCACCGACGGCATGCTGGCGCAGATGACCAAGTTTCCGAACCAGCGCTACGCCGATTCCCACGAAGCCATTGCCGATCTGCTGCGCGTCCAAGTGACCGCACTGGACACTCTGAAGAAAAAACTCGGCACGCCAATGGGTCGCCAGACCAAGGGCATCCCGCAGCCCTTCCAGGCCGATGCATGGCGCAGCCAGTCGTCCCTGCAAAGCCTCGAAGCCAGCCTTGCCGCCGCCCAGACCGTATGGGTCGGCGTCGACAACAAAGGCCTGCGCGGCCTGCTGCCGTCCGAGCAGAAGCCGTTGGCCGACAAGATCGACGCCGCCTATGCCGCGTCCCTCAAACTCTTCGCCAGCAACCAGCGCACCCTCAATGAACTGCTGGCCGACGACGCCGGGCGCCAACAGCTCAACGATATCTACGACAGCCTCAACGTCGTCCACCGCCTGCACGAAGGCGAATTGGCCAAGGCGCTGGGCATTCAACTGGGCTTTAACGCCAACGACGGTGACTGATGATGCTCAGGCGACAGGCTTTGGCGGTTGGCAGCGTGCTGCTCAGTGCGCTCACGTTGGGCGGCTGGACGCTGTTCAAAGGGAAAGACAAGGGCCCGCTGCTGCTCTCGGCGCGGGATGATGCAGACGGCAAGCACTATGCCGTGGGCTATCGCCTGGACGGCAAGCCGGTGTTTGCCACCCAGGTCGGCCAGCGCTGCCACGACATCATCAACCACCCGACGCTGCCAATTGCACTGTTTGTCGCCCGTCGCCCAGGCACCGAGAGTTACCTGATCGACTTGCGTGATGGCGCGCTGCTGCAAACCATCACCTCCAAGGCGAATCGCCATTTCTATGGCCACGCGGTCATTCACAAGAGCGGCGACTGGTTGTACGCCACCGAGAACGACACGTCCGACCCCGGCCGTGGCCTGCTTGGTGTGTATAAGTTCGAAGGCGAGCGGCTGGTGCATACCGGCGAGATGTCCACCCACGGCATCGGCCCGCATCAGGTGTCATGGATGCCCGACGGTGAGACGCTGGTGGTGGCCAACGGCGGCATTCGCACCGAAGCCGAAAGCCGCGTGGAAATGAACCTCAACGCCATGGAGCCAAGCCTGGTGCTGATGCACCGCGACGGCAGCCTGATCAGCAAGGAAACCCTGGACCAGCAGATGAACAGCGTGCGCCATATGGGGATCGCCAGCGATGGCACCATCCTCACCGGGCAGCAGTTCATGGGCGCGTCACAGGAGCGTTCCGAGTTGCTGGCAATCAAGCGGCCGGGCCAACCCTTCGTGGCGTTCCCGGTGGCTGATGAGCAGTTGCAGGCCATGGGGCACTACACCGCCAGCGTCGCGGTGCACAGCGAGTTGCGCCTGGTGGCGTTGACCGCTCCACGGGGCAACCGCTTCTTTATCTGGGACATGGACAGTGGCGAGCTGCGCCTGGATGGGCCACTGCCCGACTGTGCCGGTGTCGGCGCCGTCGAGGATGGCTTTGTCGTGACCTCGGGCCAAGGTCGTTGCCGGTTCTACGATTGTCGCCAGAAACCGTTGATGGCAAAGCCGTTGGAATTGCCCGCCGGGCTCTGGGATAACCACCTGCATCTGATCTGAGCTGGCGCACAGCAAAAAAAAGGGCCTCGCATCGCAAGGCCCTTTCCTGGGGGTTTGAATCGTTTCAACTCTGTGGCCTCATCCCTTGAGACATGCCAAACATGAACAGCAACAACTCATGATCAGGCTTGGCCGCGGTGCTCGCCTTGGCGACGCGCGGCAACAGGCATTGCGCGCCACCCTGCGTTGCACTGAGCACCTGTGTGCGAGGCTGTTCCCAGGCCGCCAGCGCCAAGGCTGCAACGCCCAACGCCCCGACCAGGAACAAACCTCGTGCTATTTCTAGCTTCATCTGGTTAAACCCTTGATAGCGCTGCCAAACGCCGTTTCGTAAAAGTAGCTGAGTTTCTTCCAGTCCGTGTCGTTCCACGACGAATGGCGGCGCAATTGCAGCATGTCATGGGAAGCGGCCCGATAAGCGGTCAAGCGCTGGCGGCATTTCTCGAAATCCAGCAGCGCCACTTCGACGTTGGCCGAGTCGCCCTGGCCGGTCACCCTTACAAAAATGTGCTTGATGTACAGGCAGCCATGCTGCCAGCGCCCACGGTGCATCCGCGCCAAGGTGCCAGCAAGCTCCTTGAGCACGCGCTCATGCACCAGTTCGCCGTACTGTTCACGACCACCGGCGGCGTACCAGTTTTCGATTTCGTCGAAGCCGTCGAGGGCTGCGGTGACCAGCAGTGCCTGCCAGCGGTGCTCGGGGTCGCGGCGCGCCTCGCAAAAAACCATGTCGGGTACGCGTACATCCAACAGGCGAAGGCCCTTGATGGCATCCCGCTCACGCAACACAGTGGGACGGCCAAACGGGTGCAACCAACTGCGGTAGATATGTCCGGTCTGGCGCTTGCTGTAGAGCAAGCGTCCATTGGCGCTCATCACGCGCTGCACGCCACTTTCACCACCACGCCGGCGGTTGGGTTCTTCAACCCACTCGCCTTGCTGGCGCCAGAAATAATCGAATCTCTCCTCGGGAGCTACGTGACTGCCTGCTACGCACTCAACTGCCATCCTGTTACCTCTTGCGCAATACATACACTCGCCACATGGCGTAGAGCGGAATGAAGTCCAGGGACTCCTGAACACGGAAACCGGCTTCTTCGAATTCTGCTTCAACAGTAGCAGCCGGTAACACAAATCTGTTTTGGTAACCTTCCTGCTCACCTTTTTTACGACGCTGCTCTTCGAGACGCTTGCGTTTCCAGGCTTTGAAATTGCCATCGACCCACAGCGAAACGATCACACTGTCACGGGTAACGCGCTGAAACTCCCGCAGTATCGCCAGTCGGTGCGCCGGATCACCAATGTGGTGCAACAGGCGCATGCAAAAAATGCTGTCGACCGAGTTATCCGGCAGATCGATATCAAACGCAGATGTGTGCAAGGGTCGTACCCGTTTCACCACATCGGCGGGTTGGGCAGCCGTTGCGACCTTCAACATCGACGCCGAGTTGTCGGCTCCAATGATGACGCGATTGGGCTTTTCGGCCAGCAGCGGCCAGAAACGCCCGGCACCGCACGGCAAGTCCAGCACCAGGCCAGGCTCACCGGCCATCGCCAGCGCGCCACGGGCCAATTGCTCGTCGCGTTTGTGGGACAACCGGCGGGCCAGATTGTCCTGGTGCTTGAGCAAATACTCTTGGGCGTGTTCGTCGTCGTACTTTTCGGAAAATTCGAGTTTGGTCGGGGTAGACATCAACGGATCTCCAGTTGCTGATGCCTACAACCTTAAGCAGCCGTCTGTGATCAACAGGTCAACCCGTTGTGAAAAACTTGTCCTGTCCAATCCCCATACATTTCAAGACTTTACAGACACAAACAATGGCATGGGGCCATCTTCGCCGAATGACGGTGATCTCTGGCAGGATAGCGGCAGAGGGTGGAGTCAGGCGTTGACCTGACTCAGTTGTACATGAAAGCGGCAGCCGTTGGGCTCCATGGTGCTGAGGCTCACAGTCCAGCCCTGGTTCTCGCAGATGCGCTGGACCAGCGACAACCCAAGGCCCAGGCCGTCACCGCGTTTCTCGTTGCCGCGCACAAACGGCTCGAACATCGCTTCGCGCTTGTCTTCGGGAATCCCCACGCCGGAGTCTTCTACCACAAAACCACTGGGCTCCAGGGTCAGGCGGATAAAACCGTGCTCTGTGTAGTGCAAAGCATTGCGCAGCAGATTACCCATGACCGCGTGCAGGAAGGTCGCGTTGTACCGGGTATCCAGAGGGTTGCCCGGCTGGTAGGTCAACACCAGGCCCTTGCGCTCGATAGGCTCACGCCAGATGCCGAGCAGGTCATCGGCCACTTGCTCCAGGCTGACCTGGGGCGACATGGTGCCGTCGTCATGTTCGGCGCGGGCCAGCATCAGGAAGGTCTGCACCAGTTCGCGCATTTCCTCACAAGCACGGGCGATGCGCTCAACCTGGTTACGCCCGCGCTGGTCAATGGCCGGGTTTTCCAGCAACAGTTCGCAGGAGCTGGCCAGCACCATCAACGGTGTGCGCAATTCGTGACTGACATCACTGGTGAACAACTGCTCACGGGACAGCGCCTGGCGCAGGCGCCCCAGGGTGGCATCGAAGGCCACGGCCAGTTCACCCACTTCATCCGCCGCGTAATCCGGTGCCAACGGCGGCGCCAGGCCCAGCAGTTGGTCACGATGACGCACCTGACGGGCCAGGCGCACGACCGGCGCCATCACCTTGCGCGCCAGCACCCAACCGAGGAATACCGCCAGCGCCAGGCTGAGGACGAAACCCACCAGCACCACGGCAAACAGCACGCGCTCGCGCTCTTCGAAATCGCTTTGATCCTGCAGCAACACGTAGCGCCGACCGTCGACCACTTCGACCATCGCGTGGTACGACAGCGCTTCGCGGAACACTTCATGGAAACCGGGCTCAAGGTGGCGCAGATCCTTGGGCAACTCAAAATCGCCGGGGCCACCGCTGAAGTAAAACAGCTGATCCGGCTCGGGCCGGTGCCGCCAGTCTTCGACCGTGTCCATCAGCAACAAGCGTTGCAGGTCACCGCCCAGGCCCGCCGAGATCAACTTTTCTTCCACCAGGTGCACCGTCGCGACGATGCCCATGGCAAAGGCCCCCGCCACCAACGCACTCATCAACGCAAAGGCGATGATGATCCGCTGGGCAAGGCTTTGCTTAAACTCCATCTCGACCCTCGGCCAGGCGATAACCGACGCCGTGCACCGTTTGCAGCAACGGCTTGGCGAACGGTTTGTCGATCACTTGGCGCAATTGGTGGACGTGGCTGCGCAGGCTGTCGCTGTCCGGGCAGTCGTCGCCCCACAGGGCTTCTTCGAGAATTTCGCGGCGCAACACGTGCGGGCTCTTTTGCATCAGCACCGCCAGTAGTTTCAGGCCAACTGGGTTGAGCTTGAGCAAGCGGCCTTCGCGGGTCACTTCCAGGGTGTCGAGGTCGTAGCTCAGGTCACCCACTTGCAGGGCGCGGCGCCCGCCACCCTGGGCACGGCGCAGCACCGCTTCGATGCGCGCGGCCAGTTCCGACAGGGCAAACGGTTTGAGCAAGTAGTCATCGGCGCCGGACTTGAAGCCCTGCAGCCGGTCATCCAGTTGGTCGCGGGCGGTGAGCATGATCACCGGCGTGTCGCGGCGCGCATCTTCACGCAGGCGTTTGCACAGGGTGTAGCCATCGATGCCGGGCAGCATGATGTCGAGCACGATCAGGTCGTAATGCTCGGTGGCGGCCAGGTGCAGGCCCGACAAACCGTCCTGCGCACAGTCCACGGTATAGCCTTTTAGTCCCAGGTAATCGGCCAGGTTGGCCAGAATATCGCGGTTGTCTTCAACCAATAGAATTCGCATGGGCAGTGTCTCCGTACGCGGTAACGGCCGTGTTGGCTCGCGCAGCTTAAGGCCAAGTTTGGCTCAGGGATAGACCCGAGAGGGCCATCGATTAAGGTTTTCAACCGATATTTTAGTTGAACGAGATTTTCACTATAGCTTCACGGATTGAACACAGCGCTGATGAGAAAATTACCGATGGCTTGAATATTTTCTTCGACAGATTGACCGCTTTCGCGGGTAAGCCCGCTCCCACATTGGGATGGGAAACACCCTTTTGCCCACAAAAAAGCCCCGCCTGCATCACTGCAGGCGGGGCTTTTCAGTTAGCCGTGTCCCGTCCTGAATAAGG
>NZ_JACARN010000078.1:0-24228 GCF_013386605.1 Pseudomonas sp. IPO3749
CCCTTAAATGCGAAGAGCCCTTTATGTCGTGGCTGCGAATATACTCGGTTCAGGTATTTCGGATCAGTCAGTAGTAACAGGTAAAGTATTTGAGCATTTGCCCGAACTTGATCCTGATGCAGAGCACCTACTGCGGAATCTTATTGCATAAATGATTCTGCTCTCTGACAACGACATTCTAATAATGCTTGCCCAATGTAATCTCGTTGATGAGGCACTCAATGTCTTCAGTGCGGGCTGAGCGATTGTTTTGTTGTGGGGGGCTGCGCCATATTCTCTTTATCTAAATAATCCTCAAAAATGCTATGAAATGCGCCTGGGGAATCACGCAGCCTTCGACCGTCTTGCAGGATTGGTACAGTCTTGTCAGCGGCTCGGAGAGGCTAACGAAAATATCGATTTGCTTGAAGCCCTTTCACGAGTTGATGGGGTTGATGATGGCGAATTAGAACTTTTTTTGCATGCTGATAGCCTTTATCGTGCGAATCATTCATATATCTTGACCACTGGCGACAAGCGATCTCTTAAAGCTTTGCTCTCGTCGAACTGTACGCTTGCATACCCGCCCCTTTTTCAAAAGGTTGAGTGCTTAGAGTCACTTTTGCTAAAGGCGATGGACTTGTATGGTCATGCCCATATTGCAAATAAAGTGAGTATTGGATACACCACTACTACGAAAGAAGACAGGTTTGCTAAGGTTCTTCGAGTTGCTTTTGGTATGGGTCGTGAGGAGTCTGCTACACGTGAAGCGCTCACATATTATATGCAAGATGTTGCGTATTTTATTAAGAAGTTTTAATGCCTGCCAGAGCTTTCTAAAACTCAAGAGTAGTCCGGTAGGCCTCTTCGTTATCAATTTTATTAATGGCTAATATTCATGCCAGCTTCGCCGCTAACTCCTCCGCAGTAATGTTGTAATACCGCTTCAGCATGTTCACCTCTCGATGCCCCGTCACGCTCGCAAGCTCGATCAGATTCGGCAGTTTGGTCGCAAGCCGACAGGTCGCTTCATGCCGCAGATCGTGAAAGCGCAGATTGATCAGGAAGTCTTCCTGAGGAATTAACCGCGCAGCCCCGCAATCGGCCAAGTATTTCAGCCTCGCACGCTCCAGACCCCGCACAAAAGCCTTCTTGAGCGCATCAGCCGTTGTGGGAAAGACTCGACCGCACAGCGAGCGCGGCAAGTCCTTCAACAGCTGGATAGCCTTCGGCGAAAGTGGGACGGTTCTGGGCAGGCCGTTTTTGGTTGCGGGCAGGTGCGCGGTTCTGCGATCTAGGTTTACGTGCTTCCAGCGCAGTTCGAAAATCTCGCCACGGCGCATAGCGGTTTCAATCGCCAATTGAACGATGGGCCGTATCCAAGGATTGTGCGATGCATCTGCATAGGTGCCGTCAGCACGGCGCTCACGAAGCTCAAGGGCGTTGAGGATGTATTGCTCTTCAACTGGGTCGAGCCGCCGTGATCGTTCGTCGTTGTAGCTGGGGCGGCTGACCATCCTGACTGGATTCTCGGCCAGATGAATGCCCCATTCGCGGCGAGCCACCTCAATCACGCATTGAAACAATGCGAGTTCGCGCTTAACCGTATTGCCCTTCCGGATCTTCAGGCGCTCGTCACGGTAGCGTGCAAAATCTGAAGAGGTGAGGGTGGCAACGATACGTGTTGCCAATGGATGACGCTTAAGCGCTTCCAGACGTTTGATTTCCGAGTACGCGCCTTTGTGCTTCGGAGCAATCTCAGAGATATAGCGATCAATGAGTTGATGAAAGGCAGTGCGTTCAGCCTCAACCCGAGACACAAAAATACCCCGGTCGATTTCGCTTTCGATCATGCGTGCCCAGGCTTGGGCATCGAATTTGGTTTCGAAGGTTTTGCGCTGGGCCGGATAGCCCTTACGGCGGATTTGCGCTTCCCACTGATACTCGCCGCGATTCCTGATTGTTGCCATTTCGACCATTCCCGCCACGTTTAAGTGTGGCAAATTTGTGGCAAAAACGACTTTCAGGACTAGGACAGGTTTCTGTCAGGAGCGCTATCCCCTTGTAATATAAGGGAAAGAAGATGGTGCACCCGGCGGGATTCGAACCCACGACCCCTGCCTTCGGAGGGCAGTACTCTATCCAGCTGAGCTACGGATGCTTGTGCGGGCGACATCATACCCATGTCGACCTTGGGCGTCCATGCTGGTCTTTGGGCGTTCACGTGTAGGAATTTGCCGTACAGAGGCCCTAAGCCGGGCACCACCGATCAGGGCGCAGGAACCCGATCCATCTACGCTGATCAGATAAATCCGATAGATGCGTCGTTTTCGTTCTTTTTTTCGAACAGACTATTGCCCTGTACCCCCATTGATCCTAGGATTCGTTTGAGATTTCAAACGCTCTGTCTCCCGCGTGCGCTTTCACTCCTTTTGCGCGCTGGGGCTGATTTCCCTGACGGCAGCCCACAAGGCGCCTTTCAACAACTCTAATTCGCTCCGCGTGCGCGCGGTGCTGTTAAGGAAAGCCGACATGCAGCTTAAAGATGCCCAGTTGTTCCGCCAGCAAGCCTTTATCGATGGCGCTTGGGTCGATGCGGACAACGGTCAAACGATCAAGGTCAACAACCCTGCCACGGGCGAGATCCTCGGCACCGTGCCAAAGATGGGCGCCGCTGAAACCCGCCGCGCCATCGAAGCCGCCGACAAGGCGCTGCCGGCCTGGCGTGCACTGACCGCCAAGGAGCGCGCCAACAAGCTGCGCCGCTGGTTCGAACTGCTGATCGAAAACCAGGACGATCTCGGTCGCCTGATGACCCTTGAGCAAGGCAAGCCACTGGCCGAAGCCAAGGGCGAAATCGTCTACGCCGCTTCCTTTATCGAGTGGTTCGCCGAAGAGGCCAAGCGCATCTATGGCGACGTAATCCCTGGCCACCAGCCCGACAAGCGCCTGATCGTGATCAAGCAGCCGATTGGCGTGACCGCTGCGATCACCCCGTGGAACTTCCCGGCCGCGATGATCACCCGCAAAGCCGGCCCGGCCCTGGCCGCCGGTTGCACCATGGTGATCAAGCCGGCTTCGCAAACTCCCTTCTCGGCCCTGGCCCTGGTTGAGCTGGCGCACCGTGCCGGTATCCCAAAAGGCGTGCTGAGCGTGGTGACCGGCAGCGCCGGCGACATCGGCGGTGAGCTGACCAGCAACCCGATCGTGCGTAAATTGTCCTTCACCGGCTCGACCGAAATCGGTCGCCAACTGATGGCCGAATGCGCCAAGGACATCAAGAAAGTCTCCCTGGAGCTGGGTGGCAACGCGCCGTTCATCGTGTTCGACGACGCGGACCTGGATAAGGCCGTCGAAGGCGCGATCATTTCCAAGTACCGCAACAACGGTCAGACCTGCGTCTGTGCCAACCGCCTGTACATTCAGGATTCGGTGTACGACGCTTTTGCCGAAAAACTCAAAGTGGCCGTGGCCAAGTTGAAGATCGGTAACGGTCTGGAAGACGGCACGACCACTGGCCCTCTGATCGACGAAAAAGCTGTGGCCAAGGTACAGGAACACATTGCTGATGCCTTGAGCAAAGGCGCCAAGCTGTTGGCCGGTGGCAAGGTGATGGAAGGCAACTTCTTCGAGCCGACTATCCTGGTCGACGTGCCGAAGGACGCTGCCGTCGCCAAGGAAGAAACCTTCGGCCCGCTGGCGCCGCTGTTCCGTTTCAAGGACGAAGCCGAGGTGATCGCGATGTCCAACGACACCGAGTTCGGCCTGGCCTCCTACTTCTATGCCCGTGACCTGGGCCGTGTGTTCCGTGTGGCTGAAGCCCTGGAATACGGCATGGTCGGCGTCAACACCGGGTTGATCTCCAACGAAGTGGCGCCGTTCGGCGGCATCAAGGCCTCGGGCCTGGGTCGTGAAGGCTCCAAGTACGGGATCGAGGATTACCTGGAAATCAAATACCTCTGCCTGGGCATCTAATCCGTCCGGCAAGGCATTGCAGTAAACGCAGAGGGCACGAGAGCGCTGACCCTTTGCGTGTTTCATCCCGTTATTCGTAGTGGCCGGGAACGCTGTGGCAGTCGATCATCGCATGCTGCCGCAGTTGCCTCCCCGCCACGTATTCCTTGGACCACGCCACCCGATGAGTGGCGAATGAGGACTTTATGAGCAAGACCAACGCATCCCTGATGAAACGCCGCGAAGCCGCTGTCCCGCGCGGTGTTGGCCAGATTCACCCGATCTTCGCCGAATCCGCGAAGAACGCCACCGTGACCGACGTTGAAGGTCGCGAGTTCATCGACTTCGCCGGCGGTATCGCCGTGCTGAACACCGGTCACGTGCACCCGAAAATCATCGCGGCCGTGACCGAGCAACTGAACAAGCTGACGCACACCTGCTTCCAGGTACTGGCCTACGAGCCTTACGTGGAACTGTGCGAAAAAATCAACGCCAAGGTCCCAGGTGATTTCGCCAAGAAAACCCTGCTGGTCACCACCGGTTCCGAAGCTGTCGAAAACGCCGTGAAAATCGCCCGCGCCGCCACCGGCCGTGCTGGCGTGATCGCGTTCACCGGCGCCTACCACGGCCGCACCATGATGACCCTGGGCCTGACCGGTAAAGTCGTGCCTTATTCCGCTGGCATGGGCCTGATGCCAGGCGGCGTGTTCCGCGCGCTGTTCCCGAACGAACTGCACGGCGTGAGCGACGACGATTCCATCGCCAGCATCGAACGCATCTTCAAGAACGATGCCGAGCCGCGTGATATCGCGGCCATCATCATCGAGCCGGTGCAGGGCGAAGGCGGTTTCTACGTCGCGCCTAAATCCTTCATGAAGCGCCTGCGTGAACTGTGCGACAAGCACGGCATCCTGCTGATCGCTGACGAAGTGCAAACCGGTGCCGGTCGTACGGGCACCTTCTTCGCGATGGAGCAGATGGGCGTTGCCGCCGACCTGACCACCTTCGCCAAGTCTATCGCTGGCGGCTTCCCGCTGGCCGGTGT
Organism: Pseudomonas sp. IPO3749; assembly: GCF_013386605.1. Classification (NCBI taxonomy): domain Bacteria; kingdom Pseudomonadati; phylum Pseudomonadota; class Gammaproteobacteria; order Pseudomonadales; family Pseudomonadaceae; genus Pseudomonas; species Pseudomonas sp. IPO3749. The sequence continues at coordinate 4,979 of NZ_JACARN010000078.1, forward strand.
GTGCGGCAAGGCCGAGTACATGGACGCCATCGCGCCAGGCGGCCTGGGCGGCACCTACGCCGGTAGCCCGATCGCTTGCGCCGCGGCCCTGGCCGTGATGGAAGTGTTCGAAGAAGAGCACCTGCTGGACCGCTGCAAGGCTGTCGGCGAGCGTCTGGTGACTGGTCTGAAGGCTATCCAGGCCAAGTACCCGGTGATCGGCGAAGTGCGCGCTTTGGGCGCAATGATCGCGGTCGAGCTGTTCGAAGGTGGCGACAGCCACAAGCCAAACGCCGCTGCCGTTGCCGCCGTGGTGGCCAAGGCGCGTGACAAGGGCCTGATCTTGCTGAGCTGCGGCACCTACGGCAACGTGTTGCGCGTGCTGGTCCCGCTGACCTCGCCGGACGAGCAGTTGGACAAAGGCCTGGCGATCATCGAAGAGTGCTTCTCCGAGCTGTAAGCGGAGGCTGACCTGATCGACAGGAAAAACCCGCTTCGGCGGGTTTTTTTATGCCCATTTCCGCACATTCAGGCCCTGTTCATTGTACGCAGGCGTCTGCATTGTCTAAGGTTGCAGCATTGCCGATGGAGCGTGCTGGATGACTGCTGTTGATTTACCCGCTGTACCCCGCGTGTTGATTGCCGAGGCGGACCCCTGGTCACGGGACCTGCTCAAGCAAGTGTTGTTGAATGTGCGCTGCGACGCGCGGCTGGATGTGTGTGCCGATGGTCAACAGGCGGCGACGTTGCTGCGAGAGAAAGCCTACGACCTGATCCTGGCCGATTGGGAGCTGCCGGGCATCGATGGCTTGAGTCTGCTGCGCAGCGTGCGCCAGAAGCGCCGCTCGCCCGCGTTGCCGTTCATTCTGCTGAGCAGTCGCAACGACAGCGCCAGCGTGCGCGAAGCCTTGCCCCTGGCACCCACGGCGTACTTGACCAAACCCCTGAATATGGAAGGCCTGACCCAGCGCCTGCAAGACCTGCTGCTCAATGAAGGCGAAACGGTGTACTGCGAGATTGCGCCGCTGTCACCGGGCATAACCTTGCCGGTGTTCCTTGAGCGCCGCCGCGAAGCGTCCGATGGCGCACCCTTGCGCGTCGATGTGAAAGCCGCCGTGCAACACAGCCTCGGGCCCGAAGGCCTGGAACTCAAGCGCCTGGAAGACCAGGTGCGCATGGACCCGCAAATCACCGCCGTGCTGATCGCCGCCGCCAACAGCGCCGGCCATCACGGCAACCCCGTGCAAACCCTGCCTGCTGCCTTGCAAAAGCTGGTGCCGGGGCAAAGCATGAACTTGATTCTTGGTCTGGCGCTCAAGCACAACGTGGTGCTGGGTGACCCGGCCCTGGTGGCCTATGCCGAGCGCCACTGGCAATTGTCCCAGGACACCGCCGACTACGCTCGGCGGTTGGCACGCATGTTGGAGCTGGACCACGAACGCTGTTACAGCGCCGGTATCCTCCACCGGCTTGGTGACCTGGCGCTGTTGCGCTGCCTGGAAGACTGGCGCCAGGGCGGCGGTGCGCTGGATGACGAAGCGATTGGTGAATCGCTCTACACCTTTGGCGCCGCCTACGGTTCGGCACTGCGCACGCGTTGGCGTTTGCCGCTGGAACTGCGCCAATTGATCGCGGCGATTTATTCGTTGGAGGGCGGTGTGTATGCCAGGGATGCATTGGTGGTGAACCTGGCGGCGCAGATGGCGCGTTTGACGGAACATGAAGGCTTGGAAGAGCTGGCCAGGGGCAAGACTGCGCGATTGCTCAAGGTCGGCTTGGCGGAGCTGACGCGGATCCGCAAGGCGTAGCGTCAGCCCGCAACGACGCGATTTTTGCCCAGGCGCTTGGCCTCGTACATCGCCGCATCGGCGCGGGCGAACAGGCTGTCCAGGGTCGAGTCTTGCTCGGTGAGGCTGGCCAGACCCTGGCTGATGGTCACATTGAACGCCTGGCCCTCATAGCTGAAACCCAGCGCCTGGATCTCTTTGCCCAGCCGCTCAGCCACTTGCAAGGCCATCTCCGGTGCGCAGCCGGGCAGTACGGCGGCGAATTCTTCGCCGCCAATGCGCCCGAACAGGTCGCCACGGCGCAATACCCCGCGACCGCTCTCGGCGATACGGCGCAATACTTGGTCGCCTTCCAGGTGGCCGTAGGTGTCGTTGACGTCCTTGAAGTCATCGATGTCCAGCAGCAGGAAGGCCAGCGGCGCCCCTTGGGCACAGGCCGTGTCAAAGGCCTGGTTGGCGCATTCGAAGAAATGCCGGCGATTGCTGCTCTGGGTCAGCACATCGGTGGTGGCCAGGCGATGAAGCTCCAGCTCCATCTGTTTCTTTTCGGTAATGTCCTCGGCCATGCCCACCACGATCAACGGTTCGCCGGGTTCGACCTGCTGGTTGATGTAGCACTTGTCGCTCAACCAGCGGATCTGCCCGTCGGCGGTGATGATGCGGTACTCGCGATCCTCCACGGCGCCTTGTTCCAGCACGCGGGCCAGGCTGTGTTCGGCGTAGTCGAGGTCTTCGGGGTGAATGCTGTTGCGCCACTCCCGATGATCAGCCAGCAGCAGGCCGGCGGAACGGCCAAAAACGCGTTCATAGGCCGGACTCACGTACAGCACGCGGCGGGTTTCCCAGTCGATGGCCCACAGCACGGCGTTCACGCTTACCAGCATCGAACTCAGCAGTTGCTCACGTTCGCTCAACCGTTCGACTTCACCCTGGGCATGCACCAGTGCCAACAGGGTTGCAGCGGCAGCCGGGCGCGGATGTTCAGCGGTGGGCGGATCGGGCAAGTAGGGATTTTCGTGAACCATCGGCACAACTCTCTCTGGGCGCGCCGCAGGCTGGAACAGCGGTCGCTACAAGGGGCCACCATGATGGCGAAGTGTTCATTGAGAGAGGGTAATTGCAGTGAAGTTCCGTCAACAGGACCGATTGCCGGTGCCCGGTAAATGACGCCAAAAAGCTGATAGGTGGGAGAGCAAGCTCTCCCACCGCACCATCAGACCGCCGCAGGACGCAGCGAATAAGTCTTCAATTGGTGAGCAAAATCCCGCAGGGACTGGATGCCGCTGGCCTCGGCCTCATGTACCCATTCCTTGATGGCCGCCAGCATATCGTGGCCATTGGAACTGGTCTTGAGCCAGATCTGCTGCAGCGCCAAGCGCTTTTCGTAAATCACTTTCAGCGCCTGGCTGTGTTCCAGCATGCTCTGGATACGCACATGGTGGCGGTCATCCAGCAAACTGGTTTCTCGCGAAAGCAGGCGCTTGGCGCGGTGGAATTGGTGGCGAACGGAGTGATCGACCTTTTCCAGCTCCTGCTTGACCAGTGGGCCGATCACCAACTTGCGGTACTGGGCCATGATCTGGAAGCGGTTGTTGAGAATCGCCATGGCGGTGTCCATGTCCAGGTGGCCCTTGCCTTCCACGCGGTGGGCGATGGGCGCGACGCGTTGCACCTTGGCCAGGCGCAGGAAGCTGAACACTTTGATCCAGGCCCAGCCCATGTCGAATTCCCACTTCTTCACCGACAGCTTGGCGGAGTTGGGGTAGGTGTGATGGTTGTTATGCAGCTCTTCGCCACCGACGATGATGCCCCACGGCACCAGGTTGGTCGCCGCGTCACGGCATTCGAAATTGCGATAACCCACGGCATGGCCCAGCCCGTTGATCACGCCGGCGGCCCAGAACGGAATCCACATCATCTGGATCGCCCAGATGGTAATGCCGATGGTGCCGAACAGCAGCAGGTCGATCACGCCCATGATCGCCACGCCCAGCAACGGGTAGGGCGTGTAGATTTTGCGTTCGATCCAGTCTTCCGGGCAGTTCTTGCCGTAGATGCGCAACGTCTCGGGGTTTTCGGCCTCGGCGCGGTACAGCTCGGCGCCTTTGCGCATCACGGTGGACAGGCCCTTGATGACCGGGCTGTGCGGGTCGTCGACGGTTTCGCACTTGGCGTGGTGCTTGCGGTGGATGGCAGTCCACTCGCGGGTGTTCTGCGCCGTGGTCAGCCACAGCCAGAAGCGGAAGAAGTGTTTCAGCCCGGCATTGAGCTCCAGGGAGCGATGGGCGGAATAGCGATGCAGATAGACTGTGACCGCAACGATGGTCACGTGGGTCATCAACAGAGTGACCGCCACCAGTTGCCAGGCTGACAGGTCAAGAAAACCGTTGTACCACATAGGCTGTATGGCCCTCAGATAAAGAAAAGAACAGCTCACGCATTATCACTAAGCCTACAGAGAAAACCAGCCGCCCTTTCAGATAGGAGTGACTGGATGTTTCTTATTCTATAATCCGCAGCCTTTGTAGGGCGATTCTGTTTTTTTGGTAAGGATTACTGACCATATGCTGTTTTCATACCGAGGTGCCCTGCGTGCGGGGCTGGTATACCTGCTGGTTTCCGTTCTGTGGATCGGCGTCACTCAGCGCGTATTGATCGAGTTTCTCGATAACCCGAGTGAGTTGAACCACTGGCTGCAGGTGCGCGGCTACGTGTGGGTGGCCCTCAGCGCCTTGGCGATTTACCTGATATGCGCCCGGTTTGCCCGGGCCAACCAGCTGCAACAGCCCCTGAAAGAAAACCGTGAACGCCTGCGCCAGGCCGCCGCCGTGTTCGATTGCACCCGCGAAGGCGTGTTGGTCACCGACGCACAGGGGCTGATCGTGCACGTCAACCGGGCGTTCATGGAAATCACCGGCTACAGCCGCGAAGATGTCATGGGGCATCAGCCCAGCCTGTTCAAGTCCGGTCGCCATTCGTCGAATTTCTATCAACAGATGTTCCAGAGCCTGGAGCGCACCGGCGAATGGAGCGGTGAAATATGGAACCGCCGTAAAAGCGGTGAGATTTATCCACAGTGGCAGACGATTCGGGTCATTCACGATGACCAAGGGCAGGTCAGCCATTACGTCGCGGTGTTTTCCGACATCAGCGCCATCAAGGACTCCGAGCACGAACTGGCCCACCTCGCGCACCACGATCCGCTGACCGACCTGCCCAACCGCTTGCTGTTCACCGACCGCGCCGAGCAGGCGCTGGCCTCGGCGCAGATCCACAAGCGCGGTTGCGCCCTGCTGTTGCTGGACCTGGACCACTTCAAGATCATCAACGACAGCCTGGGCCATAACGTCGGTGACCAGTTGCTCAAGCTGGTGGGCGAACGCCTCAAGGCGCTGTTTGGCCCTGGCGTGACCCTGGCCCGACTGGGGGGAGATGAGTTCGCGGTGCTGGCGGAAAGTTGTCCACAGGTGGCCCAGGCGGCGGGCCTGGCGCAGCGCATGCTGGACGCGATGAAACAGCCCTTTATCTTTGATGGCCACCAGCTGTTTATCAGCGCGAGCATTGGCATCAGCCTGTTCCCCAACGACGCGCTGAGCGCCGAGCAGTTGCTGCGTAACGCCGATTCTGCGCTGTTCAAGGCCAAGAGCGCCGGGCGCGAAGGCTACGCCTTGTACACCGAGGAGCTGACCGCCCACGCGCAGAATCGCGTGGAAGTCGCCAGCGAGCTGCGCCGCGCCCTCGAACAGCAGGAGCTCTGCGTCTATTACCAACCCGTGCACGACCTGCACAGTAGCCGTCTGATCGGCGTCGAAGCGCTGGTGCGCTGGCAGCACCCGGAACGCGGCCTTGTGCCGCCGGGCGAATTTATCCCGATCGCCGAGCGCACCGGGTTGATTGCCGAAATCGATGCCTGGGTGATGGACCAGGCGTGTCGGCAGATGTGCCAATGGCTGGCTGATGGCGCCCCGCTGAGTTTTATCGCCATCAATGTGTCCAGCCGTCTGTTTGCGCGGCGTGAGCTGTATGAACAGGTCGCCCAGGTGCTGCATGACACGGGCCTGGATCCGGCCTTCCTGGAGTTGGAGGTCACCGAGAGCGCGGTGATGGAAGACCCGGAGGTCGCGCTGGAGCAGATGCACCGTCTGCGGGAGTTGGGGCTGCGCCTGGCGATCGATGATTTTGGTACGGGTTATTCGTCACTGCTGCGCCTCAAGCGGCTGCCGGTGCAGAAGCTCAAGATCGACCAGGGCTTTGTTGCCGGACTGCCCTGGGACGAAGATGACGCGGCCATCGTGCGCGTGGTGATCGCCCTCGCTAAAAGCATGGGCATGCAGGTGCATGCCGAGGGGATCGAGCAGGTTGAACAGGCGCGGTTTCTGTTGGAGCAGGATTGCGATATGGGGCAGGGGTATTGGTTTGGCCGGCCGATGCCGGCGAGTGAAATCGACTGGAACCGAGCCCCTCCAATCCAGAATTGAAATGTGGCCAGAATGTGGGAGCGGGCTTGCTCGCGAATGCGGTGTACCAGTCGCCACCTGTGCTGGCTGACCCACCGCATTCGCGAGCAAGCCCGCTCCCACATTTGGATCTTTTCAAGGCTTAATTTCAGCGGCATCTCAAAAAATCTGCACGCAACCCCACGCCCCACCAGAAAATTCTTTCTGGTTATATAAACATTCTTAAATAGTATTTTTAAGAATATCCGCGCTTATCTACTATCGCTCTCACGCCGCAAGCAGTGCCGCCACTGCGAGGCACTATTCATTTCAGGAGCGAGACCATGAGCGCATCTCTACGTAGCGTCGACGGCCAGGACGAAGCAGCCATTTTGCGTGAGATCCAGAGCGCCCTGCGCGATCTGCGGTTTGGCGCGGTGGAAATCACTGTGCACAACGCGCAAGTGGTACAGATCGAACGCAAAGAAAAATTCCGTTTGCAGAACCCGGGTAACAAACCGAGCTAAGCAGTAACGGCGATAGACCCGCACTTAATAAGAAAAAGCCAACACCCCAGAATTTCAGGAGCTTCTATGTCGTCGATTCGCCGTTATGCCCTGGCCGCCCTGGCCAGCGCCGTGTTTGCAGGTTCCGCCGTTGCCAAGGACTACGAGTTGCTCAACGTCTCGTACGACCCGACCCGTGAGCTGTACCAGGACTACAACGCTGAGTTCACCAACTTCTGGAAACAGTCCCACCCCGGCGACAACGTCAAGATCCAGCAATCCCACGGGGGGTCGGGCAAGCAAGGCCGCGCGGTGATCGACGGCCTGCGCGCCGACGTGGTCACCCTGGCCCTGGCCGGTGACATCGACGAAATCGCCAAGCTGGGCAAGACCCTGCCGGAAAACTGGCAGACCCGCCTGCCGGACGCCAGCACCCCGTACACCTCGACCATCGTGTTCCTGGTGCGCAAGGGCAACCCTAAAGGCATCAAGGATTGGGGCGACCTGATCAAGAAAGACGTGTCCGTGATCACCCCGAACCCGAAAACCTCCGGCGGTGCGCGCTGGAACTTCCTCGCCGCCTGGGCCTACGGCCTGAAAACCGGTGGCAGCGAAGCCAAGGCCCAGGAATACGTGAAAGAACTGTTCAAGCACGTACCTGTGCTGGACACCGGTGCTCGCGGTTCAACCATCACTTTCGTCAACAACGGTCAGGGTGACGTGTTGTTGGCCTGGGAAAACGAAGCGTTCCTGGCCCTGAAAGAAGACGGCGGCGCCGACAAGTTCGATATCGTCGTGCCTTCCCTGTCGATTCTCGCGGAGCCGCCAGTGGCCGTGGTCGACAAGAACGCCGAGAAAAAGGGCAACACCGAAATCGCCACTGAATACTTGAAACACCTGTACAGCCCGGCTGGCCAGGAGATTGCGGCGAAGAACTTCTACCGCCCACGCGATGCAAAAGTGGCCGCCAAATACGCCCAGCAGTTCCCGAAACTGGACCTGGTGACTATCGACAAAGACTTCGGAGGCTGGAAAACTGCCCAGCCGAAATTCTTTAACGACGGTGGCGTGTTCGACCAGATTTACACCGCGCAGTAAGCCGAGCAACAACCCGCCCACAGAGCCCGCATTCACCTGCGGGTTTTGTGTGTCAGTTCCCTTAACCAAGGACTCTTATGTCGCGTCGTATCTCCCCCGTCATACCCGGCTTCGGGCTGACGCTGGGCTACACCGTGGTGTACCTCAGCCTGATCGTACTCATCCCCCTCGCGGCGATGTTTGTACACGCCGCTCAACTCACCTGGGATCAGTTCTGGAACATCATCTCCGCACCACGCGTGCTGGCGGCGTTGCAACTGAGCTTCAGCACCGCGCTGTATGCCGCGTTGATCAACGGCGTGATCGGTACGCTGCTGGCCTGGGTGCTGGTGCGCTACACCTTCCCCGGCCGCAAGGTCATCGATGCGATGATCGACCTGCCGTTCGCTTTGCCCACTGCTGTCGCCGGTATCGCGCTGACCGCGCTGTACACGCCTAACGGCCTGGTTGGCCAGTTCGCCGCCGACCTGGGCTTCAAGATCGCCTACACCCCGTTGGGTATCACCCTGGCGCTGACCTTCGTCACGCTGCCGTTTGTGGTGCGCACGGTGCAGCCGGTATTGGCCGATATCCCCCGGGAAGTCGAAGAAGCCGCCGCCTGCCTGGGCGCCAAGCCGTTGCAGGTGTTCCGTCATATCCTGGTGCCCGCGTTGCTGCCCGCCTGGTTGACCGGTTTCGCCCTGGCGTTCGCCCGTGGCGTCGGTGAGTACGGTTCAGTGATCTTCATCGCTGGCAACATGCCGATGAAAACCGAGATCCTGCCGCTGCTGATCATGGTCAAGCTCGACCAATACGACTACCGCGGCGCCACGTCCATCGGCGTGTTGATGCTGGTGGTTTCCTTTGTCCTGCTGCTGCTGATCAACTTGCTGCAGCGGCGCATCGAACGTCCATAAGGAGGCGCGGAACATGTCCCAATCGTCTATTTCCGCCGCGTCCTCGGCCAACGCCGCCCGTCGTGGCAGTGCTGCATCGCGACGTATCCTGATCGGCCTTGGCTGGCTGGTGTTTGCGCTGTTTTTGCTGTTGCCACTGCTGATCGTGGTGACACAAGGTTTGAAGAATGGCCTCGGCGCGTTTTTTACCGCGATCCTTGAGCCCGACGCGTTGTCGGCGCTGAAGCTCACGGTGATCGCCGTGGCAATTTCGGTGCCGCTCAACCTGGTATTCGGCGTCAGCGCCGCCTGGTGCGTGAGCAAATACTCGTTCCGTGGCAAAAGCATCCTGGTGACGCTCATCGATTTGCCCTTCTCGGTGTCGCCGGTGATCGCCGGTCTGGTCTATGTGCTGATGTTCGGCGCCCAGGGCTTCTTTGGCCCGTGGCTGCAGGACCATGACATCCAGATCGTGTTCGCCTTGCCCGGCATTGTGCTGGCAACCATCTTCGTCACCGTGCCCTTCGTGGCCCGTGAACTGATCCCGCTGATGCAGGAGCAGGGCACCCAGGAAGAAGAGGCCGCGCGCCTGCTCGGTGCGAATGGCTGGCAGATGTTCTGGCATGTGACCGTGCCGAACATCAAATGGGGTTTGATCTACGGCGTGGTGCTGTGTACCGCACGGGCCATGGGGGAGTTCGGCGCGGTGTCGGTGGTGTCCGGCCACATTCGCGGCGTGACCAACACCCTGCCGCTGCACGTCGAGATTCTCTACAACGAATACAACCACGTTGCCGCGTTTGCGGTGGCGAGTCTGTTGCTGATCCTGGCGCTCTTCATCCTGCTGCTCAAGCAGTGGAGCGAGAACCGTATAAACCGCCTGCGCGCCGGTGCGGCTGAGGAATAAGTCATGTCGATCGAAGTCCGTAATGTCAGCAAGAACTTCAACGCCTTCAAGGCCCTGAACAGCATCAACCTGGACATCCAGAGTGGCGAGCTGGTGGCGTTGCTGGGCCCGTCCGGCTGCGGCAAGACCACCTTGCTGCGCATCATCGCCGGCCTGGAAACCCCGGATGACGGCAGCATCGTGTTCCACGGTGAAGACGTGTCCGGCCACGACGTGCGTGATCGCAACGTCGGCTTCGTGTTCCAGCACTATGCGTTGTTCCGCCACATGACCGTGTTCGACAACGTGGCGTTCGGCCTGCGCATGAAACCGAAGAACCAGCGCCCGAGCGAAAGCCAGATCGCGGTCAAGGTGCATGAGCTGCTGAATATGGTGCAGCTGGATTGGCTGTCGGATCGCTACCCGGAACAACTGTCCGGTGGCCAGCGCCAACGTATCGCCCTGGCCCGCGCCCTGGCGGTGGAACCCAAAGTGCTGCTGCTGGACGAACCCTTCGGCGCCCTCGACGCCAAGGTGCGTAAAGAACTGCGCCGCTGGCTGGCGCGCCTGCACGAAGACATCAACCTGACTTCGGTGTTCGTGACCCACGACCAGGAAGAGGCCATGGAAGTCGCCGACCGCATCGTGGTGATGAACAAGGGCGTGATCGAGCAGATCGGTTCACCGGGTGACGTGTACGAGAACCCGGCCAGCGATTTCGTCTATCACTTCCTGGGTGACTCGAACCGCCTGCACCTGGGCGAAGACAAACACGTGCTGTTCCGTCCCCACGAAGTGTCGCTGTCACGGCATGAGCTGGAAGACCATCACGCGGCTGAAGTGCGTGATATTCGCCCGCTGGGCGCGACCACGCGTGTGACCTTGAAGGTCGAAGGCCAGAGCGAGCTGATCGAGGCTGAAGTGGTGAAAGACCACGACAGCCTGACCAATCTTGCACGCGGCGAGACGCTGTTCTTCAAGCCCAAGGTTTGGCAAAAAGCCTAAGAACCCGCCACCACGCTAAATGTGGAATGGGATCAAACTGTGGGAGCGGGCTTGCTCGCTCCCACATTCAGACCTTACTAAGCTTTAGATCGCGGCGTGCCATGGGCCCTGACCGGTCTTCAATCTGCTGCTTGAGCGCATGCCGCAGCCCCAGCAGAAACGCCAACTCCGCCACCACAAACAACGGCCCCACGATCAGCCCCGCCACGTCATCCACAAACGCCGGCTTCTTGCCTTCGTAGTAATGCCCGACGAACTGAATCACCCAACCCACCACAAACATCCCAATGCCGCTGCTGAGCCACACCAGTGTGCTCTGTGCCGCCAGCACATGCCCGGCCCATACCGACAGGCCCATCAATACCGTCATCAGCACGCCCAGTACCAACTCCAGGCGCAAGTAGAACCACGCCGAAAACAGCGCGAGAAGAACGGCCGGTGAGATCCACAGCCCACCGACAGCCCATTCCGGGCGGGACAGCAGCACGGCCACCGCAACAACAATCAGCGGGATGCCGATAAAGTGGCTGGCGATGTTGCGCGGGTCGCGGTGGTAGGCGGCGTATTGACTGAGGTGATCGACGAGGCTTTTCATTGTTGTTCCTCCTGTAGGATGCTTGATCATCTCCCGTCAGCCAGCGACTGACTGTCAACTGGGCGACAATCTCTGGAGTTCTCATGATTGCGGCGACATGGCATGCCCGATTGGCCGCTGGCCAGTGGTTCAGCCACCTGCCTATACAGCTACAGGATAGTTTGCTGGCGGCGGCTCGGCTGCGGCAGCTGACGGCGGGACAATACCTGTTCCGGCGCGGTGATCCGCCCTGTGGGGTGTATGCGGTATTGGAGGGGGCGGTGCGTGTCAGTGCGGTCAATGCGCAGGGCAAGGAAGCCGTGTTGAGCGTGGTTGAAACGCCGTACTGGTTCGGCGAGATCTGCCTGTTCGACGGTTTGCCGCGTACCCACGATGCCTTGTCGGTTGGGCCGTGCACGCTGTTGCAGGTACCGCAATCGGCGATGCTTGAGATCCTTGAGCAAAACCCGGCGTATTGGCGCGACATGGCGTTGTTGATGAGCCAGAAGTTGCGCCTGTCGCTGATCAATATCGAACAGATGAGCCTGATGCCGGCGTCGACGCGTATCGCCCACCGGCTGCTGATGATTGCCGGCGGGTACGGCGAGATAGAGCACTCCCGTCGCGTCTTGCAACTGCCCCAGGAAGATTTGGCCGCGATGTTGAGCCTGTCGCGCCAGACCACCAACAGTTTGCTCAAGGCATTAGAGCAACAGGGGATCATCAAGCTGAGTTACGGCGCGATTGAAGTGCTCGACCCGCCACGCTTGCGGCAGGCCGCGGGGGCCGGCTAGGAACCGCGATATGTAGAAAAGCCGTAAGGGCTCAGCAGCAGCGGGATGTGGTAGTGCTGGTCGGCCTGCTTGACCTCGAATATCACCGGGACTTCCGGGAAAAATGTCTCGCGATTAGCCTTTTTGTAGTAGTCACCGGTCTTGAATACCACACGGTATTCACCCGGTGTCATGGCTTGGTTGGCCGGAAACAGTTCGGCGATGCGGCCCTGCTGGTTGGTGACACCTTCGGCCAGCGACTGCCAGTGATCGCCTACGTGTTGCTCCAGGGTGACGCTGACGCCGGCAGACGGCAGGCCGTTTTCCAGGTTCAAGACGTGCACGCTCAAGGGGTTTGCGGCCGCCAGGGCCAGGCTGCTCAGGCCGCTGAGGCCGAGGGCGGCAAGGGTCATAGTCAGGGTTTTCATCGAAGTTTCCTCAAGGGGTGATTGTCAGGCCAAGTTGATTGGCCGCCTTTACCGCGCACGCTTCGTCCTGCTCGGCACCGCCGGCACCGGCAATGCCCAGCGCGCCCACCAGTTCAGTGTCGGCGAACAGCGGCACGCCGCCGCCGAGCAACAGCAACTCGGGCAAGCTGTTAAGGTTGGCGGCCTCGGGGTTGTTGCGGGCGCGTTCGGCAAACAACCGGGTGGGGGTTTTTGTCGACAACGCCGTGTACGCTTTGCGTTGGCTGGCGATGCTGTTGTGCGGGCCTACGCCGTCGGCCCGCTGGCTCAGCAATAGATTGCCGCCCCGGTCGAGTACGGTAAGTGCCGCCGTGCACTGCGCGAGGCCGGCGTCTGCCAATTGGCGTGCGGTGTGCAAATCGAGGTCGGCGTGGCGCGGTAGGGCGGGTGCCGCCAGGACGCTGGCGCTGATGGCGAAGCTCAAGAATAGGGCATTGCGGTACATGGGAACGGCTCCAGAAAGCAGGCCGCTACCTTAGCCAGCGCTCTCGGTCAAAAGCCGAACAATTCGATTACAGGTTTGTAATGAACCAAGAGGTAGGCATGCAGGTGTTGTTAGTGGAAGACCAGCCGAAATTAGCGCAACTCATGGCCCAGGGCTTGAGTGAGGCCGGCTTCGCGGTGGAAGTCGCAGCCAATGGCATGGCAGCCCAGCGGTTTGTGGAAAGCACTGACTATGACTTGGTGATCCTCGATGTGATGTTGCCGGGGCTGAATGCCTGGAAGTTGCAGCAGGCGATTCGCAAGAAGGGTGAGACGCCGGTGTTGTTCTTGACGACCCCGGAAGGGATCGAGGATCGTCTGCGCGGGTTGGAATTGCACGAGGATGATTACTTGCTCAAGCCGTTTGAAGCCAAAACCTTGGTGGCGCGGGTAAAGAAGTTGTTGCGGCGTGACCGTGGGCGCTGATTGATCCGGCATCTTCAATACCTGGACCACCGCCATCGCAGGCACGCCCGCTCCCACATTTGGAATGCATTCCCCTGTGGGAGCCGGGCTTGCCCGCGATGGGGCCATCACGAATACCGCAAATCCACCTACCGTAACCCATCCCTGAACTGCCCCGGCGTCATCCCCGTCCAGCGTTTGAACGCGCGGTTGAAACTGCTGGTGTCGGCAAAGCCGAGCAAGTGACTGATCTCGGCCAATGAACACTGCGGGTCACGCAGGTGCAACAGCGCCAGGTTCTCCCGGCACTCATTGAGCAGCGCATCAAACCGGCACCCCTCATCCGCCAGGTGCCGCTGCAAGCTGCGCAGGCTCAGGTGCAGCGCCTGGGCAACGCGCTCTGCGCTCGGCTCACCGTCGGGCAATTGCGCTTCGATCACGCGGCGTACCTTGCGCTCCCACGTCAGCGGTTGCAGTTGGGCGAGGGTGCGCTTGAGCACGGTTTCGTTATGTTCAGCCAGTTCGGGGTTGGCATCGTCCAGGTGGCTGTCGAAATCCTGGGCGGCGAACTCCAGGCGGTCCTCTTCAGCGCCAAAAAACACCGGCGCGCGAAACACCGTGTGCCAGGGCTTTGGATCGAGCGGCTCCGGGCGCCGCAAGTACACGGCCAGTGGCGCATAGTCGCGGCCCAGGCGATTGCGGCAGGTACGCACATAAATCGCCGCAAACGCATCGATGGCCTCGAACGCCGGTGCCGGGCTGTCCGGCGGTTGCAGCAGGCGAAAGCGATAACGCTCCCCCTCGCGACTCAGCTCCAGCGTCAGGGCATCACTGACCACCTGGTGATAACGCACGATGCGCTCGAACACTTCCCGCAAGCTGCCACTGGCCACCAGCGCATACCCCAGCGCATGAAAGGTGGTGGGGCTGACAAATCGCGACACCCGCAGCCCAATCGCCGGATCACCACTGGCCTGCACCGCCAATTCCCACAGACGCGTGGTGGCCGACAGCGGGTAGCGGGCGTTGGGATCGTCCATCTGCTGCGGGTCGAGCCCGGCTTGCTGGCACAACGCGGCGCTGTCGAGGCCCAAGGCATCGAGCTGCTTGCGCAGGGCGCGGGTCCAGCTGGCGAGGGAAGTGGGTTCGGTCATGACGATTGGCGCTTGCGGTCAACAGGTTGGCGTCCGGGGCTAGCGTCCTGCCAGATCGCTTGGGGCAGGATGGGCGCATCAATACACAAGAGGATGGGAGCATGGACGGTACTTCTGCAAGTCCCCAACAGATGAACGCACAACAGCGCTCGGCGCATATCCGTGAAGTGGTGCTGGCCGAAGGCGTGCGCCTGCGCCAGCAACACCCTTGGTTGCTGCATCAGGATGCGTTGGGCGCGGGCATCCTGGCGTTTGCGCTGCTCGGCATGCTGGGCTCGGCGGTGCTCTATATCACGGGCCATATGGCCTGGTGGGTGTGCTTGTTGCTGAACGCGTTCCTGGCTTCACTGACCCATGAGTTGGAACACGACCTGATCCACAGCATGTATTTTCGCAAGCAGCGTCTGCCCCACAACCTGATGATGGGCCTGGTGTGGCTGGCGCGGCCGAGTACGATCAACCCGTGGGTGCGCCGCCACCTGCACCTCAACCATCACAAGGTCTCCGGCACCGAGACCGATATGGAAGAGCGCGCCATCACCAACGGTGAGCCCTGGGGCTTTGCGCGGTTGTTGATGGTTGGGGATAACGTGATGTCGGCCTTCATCCGCATCCTGCGGGCCAAGACCTGGAAGCATAAACTGGCGATCCTCAAGCGCTCGCTGCTGGTGTACGCGCCGCTGGCGCTGCTGCATTGGGGGGCGTGGTATGTGTTCCTCGGTTTTCATGCTGCCAATGGCGTCGCCAGTCTGTTCGGTGCGCCCATCGTGTGGTCTGCCGGCACCTTGCAGATGATGCAAGTGATCGATATCGCCGCCGTGGTGATCATCGGCCCTAACGTATTGCGCACCTTTTGCCTGCACTTTGTCAGCTCCAACATGCACTACTACGGCGATGTGGAACTGGGCAACGTGATCCAGCAGACCCAGGTATTGAACCCCTGGTGGATGTGGCCGCTGCAGGCGTTCTGCTTTAACTTCGGCAGTACCCACGGCATCCACCATTTTGTGGTGAAGGAACCGTTCTACATCCGCCAGATGACGGCCAAGGTGGCGCACAAGGTGATGGCGGAGATGGGCGTGCGCTTCAATGATTTCGGGACGTTTGCGCGGGCCAACCGGCTGGGTTTTCCACCGCCAGCAGGGTTTCGATCAGCGCCTTCGCCGCAGGCGACAAACGCACCCCAGCGCGGCTGATCACCCCGCAACGGTTGCTGAGGCTGTCCAACGCGTGCGGCAGATTGCGCCAGTGCAGGACCTGCAATTGGCCACTGGCGAATGCCTCGACGAAAGCCTCCTCGGCACCCAGGCCGATGGCGTCGGATTGCCGCACGATGGTGGCCAGCGCCGCGAACTGTTCAAGCT
The DNA here is from genome assembly GCF_013386605.1 of Pseudomonas sp. IPO3749. NCBI lineage: Bacteria > Pseudomonadati > Pseudomonadota > Gammaproteobacteria > Pseudomonadales > Pseudomonadaceae > Pseudomonas > Pseudomonas sp. IPO3749. Next base: position 20,771 of record NZ_JACARN010000078.1, read on the forward strand.
CGATGGCGGGTGCAAAGTCGATACGTCCGCTGAGGTTGGCCAGCAGTTTGCGAATGCCGGGCGCAATCAGCGGCGTGGCCAGCGGGTAGCCGAACAAGTCGTTGGTGGAGAGGCTGTCCTTGGCCAGCAGCGGGTGTCCGGCGCGGCAGAAAAACACGCTGCGCCGAGGCGTCAGGGCCTGGGTCTGGAAGTTCGGGTCAGCCTCGAAGTGACGCACGTCGGCGATAAAGAACTCGATCTCTTCACGGTTCAGGCTGCGCCCGAGTTTCTCCCAGTTATCAACCTGCAAGGCAGTGCGCACCTTGGGGTAGGTGGAGACAAAGCGCGCCATCGCCTGGGGCACCAGGTTCACGGCAGCCACGGCGTCGCTGCCCAAGCGCACTTCGCCCGCATCGAGTTTGGTCATGCGCGTGACTTCATGGCTCAGCAACGCCGCGCCTTGCACCAGGCTCAATGCGTGTTGCAACACCACCTGGCCTTCGGGAGTGGGGCGCAGGTCTTTGTTCGCACGGTCCACCAGCACACAGCCGAACTCTTGCTCAAGCCCCTGGATGCTGCGGCTGAACGCCGGCTGCGTGATGCCCATGGCGTCCGCCGCGCGCACGAAACTGCGGTGCTCGTTGAGCGCGATGAAGTAGCGCAGTTGGCGAAGGTCCATGGTGTGCCCGGCATCCTGTAGGGGAACCGGGATTTTAAGGGGGTTGCTTATTCCGTCAATGAAGCATTATTGTTTTATCTAGATCTTAAATGCATATCTATAGAGCGGGCGCCGTGCGGTAAGTGGCGGGGCTGAATACCCGGGTCACCACCAGCATCGCCACCGCTGTCACCGTCAGCACCACCCAGGCACTGACAAAACTGCCGGTGAGTTCACGCAGCCAACCGGTCAGCCACGGCGAAATCGCATTGATCAAAAAGCCCACGCCCTGCACGAACGCCGCCAGTTGCCCGGCTTGGCGCGGGTCGCGGTGGTGGTCGAGGGTCAGCAGCAGGCTCAGGGCAAAACACGCGCCCAGGCCGAAGCCACACAGCGCCACCCACAGATGGGGAAACTGTAACGGCGCCATCAACAGGCCGAGATAGCCAATGGTTTGGGCCAGCAGGCTGATCCACAGCAACGGCCGCCGGTCGATCCCGCGTTGCGCCAGTACCGGCATCAACAGTGCTGCGATCACCTGGAAGATGGTCATGAAGGCCAGCAGCGAGCCACTGGGCAGCACACCCCAACCCAGTTGCTGGTAGTAGGCCGGCAGCCACGCGACCATGCTCATGTAGCCGCAATTCACCAGGCCGAAATACAGCGCCAGCAGCCACGCACGGCGATTGCGCAGACCCTTGAAGGCGGGGATGACGTTCGCGCTTTTTGCCGCGCCCAGTGGCAACCAGGCCCACAACAACAGCGCGGCCAAGGCCGGCAGCAACCACACACCGAGCCCGGCTTCCCACCGCTGAAAATGCGTGGCCACCACTGGGCTGATCAGCGCCGCCAGCCCACCACCGGCCATTAGCGAGGCAGAGTAAACCCCCATCGCCACCGGCACGCGGTGGTGAAATTCGCGCTTGATCATCGCCGGCACCAACGCCTGGATCAACGCGACACCCGCACCGCCGAGCAACGCGGTCACCAGCAGCGTCGAGCCCTGGCCCATCAGCCAACGGGCCAGGCACGCCAGCAGAATCATCATCAGGCCGAGGGCGATGCCGCGCCGCTCGCCCAGCTGCGCTTCAACCCGCACGCCCACCAGCGCCACCAGGCCCATGCACACCACGGGCAGGCTGGTGAGCAGGGCGCTGCTCTGGAAACTCAAGCCCGTGGCCAGGCGAATCTCACCGAGCAACGGGCTGATGGAGCTGAGGATCGGCCGCAGGTTGAGGCCCAGGACCACCAACAGGCCCCAGCCAGCGAGGGATTTATTCAGGGGCATGCAGGTTTTTCCAGTGCTGGTACAGCGTGGTCATGGCCGCATCCGGCAGATGCTGGATCGGCAGGCGCTGCTCGCTCACTGGCAGGCCCACCTGCTGCCCGATCGCCGCTGTCGACAGGCCAAAGGGCTCGGCCATTTCGTTGCTGGCGGCAAACACCACCCGTTCCACACCGCACAGATACATGGCGCTCAGGCACATCGGGCAGGGTTGGCCGCTGGCGTAGATCACGCAGCCATCCAAGCGTGTACCGAGTTGCTGGCTGGCAGCGCGGATCGCTAACAATTCGGCGTGGGCGGTGGGGTCTTGGCTCAGGTGGATCTCGTTGACCGCCTCAATCAGCACGTTGCCGTTTTGCGTCAATACCGCGCCGAACGGCCGGCCGCCGTTGGCAACGTTGGTCCGGGCGAGTTGGATGGCGCGCTGCAGGTGTTGATCGTCGCTCATGGAGATCCCTCTGGGCAGGATGGAGGGTGAAGTATGGGCAGCCGTCAGGGTATTCTGAAATTAAATATAACCATGCCAACCAGTGGCAAACGCAATGGTGACTGCCATGTTCGATCCTGTGTTGTTGCGCAGTTTTGTCGCCGTAGTGGATTGCGGCAATTTCACCCGCGCCGCCGAGCGTCTGCACCTGACCCAATCTACGGTCAGCCAGCAGATCCGCCGCCTGGAAGAGGCGGTGGCGTGTCAGTTGCTCGACCGCGATCAGCGCCGCGTGGTCGCTACGGCGGAAGGCGAGCGCTTGCTGGCCTATGCGCGGCGCATCCTGGCGCTGCATGAAGAAGCCGCCGACGTGTTGATCAGCCAGCAAAGCGACGGCGTGTTGCGCCTGGGTGTGCCGGAGGACTTTGCCTCCGAACGCCTCATGCCGCTGCTCTCGGCCTTTGTACTGGCGTTTCCAAGGGTGCGCCTGGAAGTCACCAGCGGCCTGGGCCCCGAGTTGCAGCGCCAGTACCGCAGCGGAGAGTTCGACGTGTTGTTGGTCAAGCAGATGGGCGACAGCGACGACTGCCTGGCCTCATGGCCGGAGCCCTTGTGCTGGGTGGACAGCCGCAGCACGCCGTCCCTGGGGCGTGACCCTTTGCCGTTGGTGGCATTTCCCGTAGGCGGCCTGTACCGCAATGAAATGCTGCAACACCTGGAAGTGGGCGGCTGGCGCTGGCGCATCGGGTACTCCAGCGCGAGCCTGGCGAGCGTGTGTTCGGCGGTGGCGGCGGGGTTGGGTATCAGTTTGTTGCCCCGTCGCGTCGTACAGGCAGGGCATAGCGTGCTGGGCCCGGACAGCGGCTTGCCCAGGGTGCAAGGCGTGCGTCTGGCGTTGTATGGCCGCAGTGGCTTGGGTGCGGCTGGGCAAAGCCTACAACGTCAACTGCTTGATTTGTGTGCAAACAGCCCTGCCTGATCAATGCCTTTACTGAATATTTCTTATGCCTGAAAGGCATTCAAAAACAACGCCTTTGCGCCAGCCCCCGCAGGCCGGGGCTTTGCCGTTTCCAAGTATTTCATTTATTCAATTTAGATCTATGTATAAC